>CAMDOO010000029.1 GCA_945903545.1 Opitutus sp. GAS368
CGCGCATGCGCAGGACGTCATCCCACCCGCGGAGCAGCGCCTCGAGGGCCGCCTCCTGGGCGATAATGGACGCGCAGAGCATGGTGTACTGGTGCACCTTCATCATGGCGTCGACCAGCACGGCCGGGCCGCAGGCGTAGCCGATGCGCCAGCCCGTCATCGCGAAGGCCTTTGAGAAGCCGTGCAGGAAGATCGTGCGCTCCGCCATGCCCGGGAGGCTGGCGATGCTGGTGTGGACGCCGTCGAAGGTGAGCTCGGAATAGATCTCGTCGCTCAGCACGATCAGGTCCTTCTCGATGCAGAATGCGGCGATCTTGTCCAACTGCTCACGGCTGCAGGTGCCCCCCGTGGGGTTGCACGGCAGGTTGAGCATGAGGACCTTCGCGCCGGGCTGCCACGCGGCGCGCAGGGCCTCGGCGGTGAGGGCGAAGTTGTCCTTCGCGTAGGTGGGCACCGCGATGGCCGCGCCGTGCACCAGGGCGATGCTCGGATGGTAGGAGACGTAGCACGGCTGGTGGAACATCACCTTATCGCCCGGGTTGCAGAGGGCGCGCAGGGCGAGGTCGAGCGCCTCGGAGACGCCGACGGTCACGAGGACCTGGTCGTCCGGCCGGTACTCCACGCCGAAGTGGGTGGCGACATACTTGGAGATCTCGCGGCGCAGCTCGATCATGCCGAGGTTCGAGGTATAGTAGGTCTTGCCGCGCTCGAGGGCGAAAATCGCCGCCTCGCGAATGTGCCAGGGGGTGACGAAGTCCGGCTCGCCGACGCCGAGCGAGATCACGTCCTGCCCCTTCATTTTCGCGACGAGTTCAAAGAAGTCGCGGATGCCGCTCTTGGGCAGCGCCGCCACATGGCGCGCCACCCAATTTTTTGGGTCGTTGTTCATGGCTGCGGGCGCGTCAGGGCGCGACGTTGAGGCGGGAGATGTTCGCGTCGCCCTGGTCCAGGAGGAACCCCTGGTCCTTGTAGCAGCGCAGCATGAAATGCGTGGAGGTCGAGAGCACGCCCTCGATCGTCGAGAGCTTTTCCGACACGAAGGAGGCGACCTTCTGGAGGGAAGGGCCCTTGACGAAGACCAGCAGGTCGTAGCCGCCCGACATCAGGTAGCAGGACTCGACCTCGTCGAAGCGCGCGAGGCGCGACGCCAGCCGGTTGAACCCGCCCCCGCGCTCCGGGGTGATCTTGACCTCGATGACGGCGCGCACGGCGGCACCGGCGGCGGCCTCTTGGGAGAGATCGAGCACCGGACGCCAGCCGAGGAAGATTTTCTGCTTCTTCAACTGTTCCAGGTGCTGATTAACCTCGGATTCGGTCATCCCCGCGACCTGGGCCAATTGGCCGGTCGTGAGGCTGCCGCCTTCGATCAAGAGCTTGAGAACAGGGTTCATAGGGGCGGCGTTTATCCGGGAAACCGCGCCGATTGACGAGGATGAATTTGGTGCTTCCCGCGCCGGCCAGCCCGCGGTGGCCCCCGCGGACGCACTTTAGCGTGGAATCGCGGGAGGGAGCGGCTTCACTGGCCGCTCCATGTTTGAGTCGCTTACCGAGAAACTTACGTCCGCACTGCGCAATCTCCGCGGGGTTGGGAAACTGACCGAGGAAAACATGGCCACGGCCCTGCAGGAGGTGCGCACCGCCCTCCTCGCCGCCGATGTCCATTTCAAGGTCGCCCGCGAATTCGTCGAGCGCGTCCAGACCCAATGTGCCGGTCAGGAAGTCATCAAGTCCGTCACGCCCGGCCAGCAGGTCGTCAAGATTATCCACGACGAGCTGGTGCGGCTGCTCGGCGAAGGCACCAACACCCTCTCCCCCGCCCGCCCGCTGCGCATCCTTATGGCCGGGCTCCATGGTTCCGGCAAGACGACCTCCACGGCCAAGCTCGGCAAACTGCTCAAGAAGCGCGGCTACCGCCCGCTCCTCGTGGCGTGCGACATCCATCGGCCCGCGGCCATCGACCAGCTCGAGATCCTCGCGAAACAGGAGGAGCTGGACTTCCACTCCGACCGCGCGTCGCGCGATGTCGCTGCCATTGGGACCGCGGCCCTCGCCGTTGCCCAGGCTGGGGGCAACGACTGCATTATTTTTGACACTGCCGGCCGGCTCCAGATCGACCAGGACCTGATTGAAGAAGTGAAGCGCCTGCGCGCCAAGGTGCAGCCCGACGAGGTGCTGCTGGTGGTGGACGGGGCCCTGGGCCAGGAGGCGGTCAACGTCGCCAAGGCCTTCCACGACGCCCTCCAGCTTACCGGATTGATCCTGACGAAGCTCGACGGCGACGCCCGGGGCGGCGCCGCCCTCTCGATCAAGGCTATCACGGGGGTGCCGATCAAGTTTGTCGGCACGGGCGAAAAGACCGCCGACTTCGACACCTTCTATCCGGACCGCCTGGCCTCCCGCATCCTTGGCATGGGCGACGTGGTCTCGCTGGTCGAGAAGGCGCAGGAGAACATCGACCAGAAAGACGCCGAGCGCCTGGCCGAGAAGATGCGCAAGGCGGACTTCAACCTGGAGGACTTCCTCGCGCAGATGCAGCAGGTGAAGAAGCTCGGCTCAATGCAGAGCATCCTCGGCATGATGCCCGGGATGAGCGGCGTGCAGCTGCCCGATGGCGCCGACCGGCAGATGGCCCGCACGGAGGCGATCATCAAGTCGATGACGCTGCAGGAACGCCGCAAGCCTGACATTCTGAACGGCAATCGCCGGCAGCGCATCGCCAACGGCGCGGGCGTGAAGATCGTCGAGGTCAACCAGCTGCTGAAGCAATTCCAGCAGATGCAGAAAATGATGAAGATGATGAAGGGCGGCGGCGCGAAGAAGATGATGCGCCAGATGGAGGCGATGAAGGGCCGCGGCGGTTTCCCGGGGATGTAGTCGCAAAAAAGGCGGCGCCTTGCGGGCGCCGCCAATAAACTCAGCAACCGGCCGTCGTTACTTCTTCGCCGGAGCGGCGGGGGCCGCCCCAGTGACGGCCATGTCCTCGGCCAGGTTGAAGGTGAAGGGCAGGACAAGCTTCACCGCGACCGGCTTGCCGCCCTTGACCGGCTTCGAGAACTGGTACGTGAGTGCCACCGTGGCGGCCGACCAGCCGAATTCCGGCTCGGAGGCAGAGACGATGCGCGGGGCGCGGACGGCGCCGTTCTTGTCCACGATGATCTCGATCCTGGCCTCGCCCGTGGCGACCTTCTTCTTGGCCAGCTTTTCCGGGAAATTCGGACGGGACATCGGCCCCGTCGGGGTGATGCCCTTCGAATCGAGCTCGGCGACGGTGAAGAGCACGCCATCCGGCTTTGCCAGCATCTCGAGCGCCTCGGTGTCGATGCGCTCCTTGTTGAAGGGCAGCGTGATTTTTTGCTCCGTGGACTTCTCCGGCTTCTTCGTCTTCTCGTTGATTGCCGGCGAGTATCTCGCCTGTTCCAGCACGGCGATGGCCGCCAGGCCGAATTCCGGATTGGTCGCCTTCACCACCTTGAGCGTGATCGTCTTGCCCGTGGGATCCACGAAGTAGCTGATTTCCGCCGTGCCGGTCGTGCCGGCCTTCGCGAGGTCGAATGGAAAAATCCAGTTGGGACTGTTCAGCAGCCGCAGGCCGGGCTCGGTTTCGCCACCACCACCGCCTCTGTCGCCACCACCGCCACCACCACCGCCGCCTCCTCGCCCACCGCCTCCACCGCCGCCACGTTGGGCGAAGCAGACCGAGGCTGGGGTCAATGCAGCCAGCAGAATCAGGAACAGGACGCGGGGTGTCGGGGATTTCATCAGCACGCAGCTTCTGGCGGGCAGACTATGCATGACAAATAAATTATCGCCGACTGACGGGGCTGTTACGGAAGTCGCGCCTGAACGATTTTACTGACGACCCCGAAGTCGATCAGCGGGGCTTCGGGCCGCTGCTTCAACGCGCCGATCACCTTGCCCATCTCCTTCTTCGACTGGGCACCCGTCGCCAGGATCGCCTCGGCGATCAGCGCCTCGAGCTTCGCCGCGTCGAGACCGGCCGGCAGATACTTCTCCAAGATTCTGATCTCCGCCTCGTTGGCGGCGACGAGGTCGGCCCGGCCGCCTTGCGCAAACTCGGCCTTGGCGTCGGTCAAGTTTTTGACCGCCTTGCGCATGGTCCCGATGACAAGACTGTCATCGATCGGCTTATTGGTCTCCATTTCGGCCCGCTTGATAGCGGCATCGGCGGTGCGGAGGATCGTGACCGTCGCCTTGTCGCCAGACTTCATGGCGGTGACGATATCGGCGCGAAGGGTTTCGTAGAGGGAAGCCATGGTCGCGAGCGTGCGCAGGCGTACGGCGATGTCCAGCGAGAGGAAAGTCGTGGCCGGTTAGCGGCCCGCGAGCCGTTTAAGGCCTATAGGCCCCATAAGCCCTATAGGCCCTATGCCAAGCCGCTCCCAGAATTGCACCGGAGGAATCCGGACGACAGCCGCCGACCTCTGTGGTAAGTTCGTGGGATTCGAATGACACCCGCCCAGATGTACGACCGCTTCCTCGCCGGCGACGCGAGTTGCAACGGCCGCTTCTTCACGGGCGTGCGCACGACCGGCATCTACTGTCTGCCCGCCTGCCCCGCCAAGAAGGCCCGGCGCGAGAACGTCGATTTCTTTCCGACCTGCGAGGCGGCCCGCGCTGCGGGCTTCCGGGCCTGTCTGAAGTGTCATCCCGACGACTTCGCCGCCGGGGCCGATCCCGTGCTCGAATCGATTGAAACGCTGGTCGCCGAAATCCGTTCCGCGCCGGGTCGGTTCCGCGATCTCAAGGCTGTCGTCCGTCGTTCGGGCTTTGGCGCCACGCGCGTCTTCGAACTGTTCCGCCTGCATTACCATGCCACCCCGGCCGAACTGCTCACGCGGGCACGGCTCGCGTCGGCCCGCAGTCGGCTCGTGTCCAGCTCCACCGGCCTCGCCGCCATCGCGGCGGACGCCGGCTTCGAGTCGCTCTCGGTTTTTCATGAGCAGTTCCGCCGCCACCAAGGACTCACCCCGGCGGTTTACCGCGGACTGACTTCCGCCTCCAAATTAAAACTCACGCTGCCAGCCGGCTATCCCCTGCCCTACCTTCGGCGCGCGCTCGGCCGCGATCCGCAGAGCGTCAGCGAACGCCTGGTGGGTAACACCTACACCGCGGCCGTCCAACTCCGCACGGGACCGACCCGTATCACGCTGACCCTCAGTCCGAAAACCATTTCCGCCCGCGTCTCATCCGGTTCCACGCTTGAGGCGCAGGCGATGGTCGCAGGCTTGGTTGGACTTGAACAGGACGCCGCCGGTTTTGCCCGCCTGGCCCGCCGCCTGGGACTGGCCCGGCTCACGGCCCGGCGCACAGGACTTCGACTCAGCCAGACCCCGACCGTCTTCGACGGCCTGCTCTGGGCCGTGATCGGCCAGCAGGTGAACCTGGCCTTCGCCTTCACCCTCCGCCGCCGGCTCATCGAGCTGGCCGGCACGCCGGTCGGCGAAGGTTTGATCGCGCCACCCACTCCCGGCGCGGTCGCCGCCCTCGATCCCGAGGCGCTGAGGCCGTTGCAATTCTCCCGGCAAAAGGCAGCAGTGATCGTCAACCTCGCACGCCTCATCGTCGGCGGGGGTCTCGAGCTGGATGAGTTGAGCCGTATGTCCGCCACCCGGGCGGAGCGGACCCTGCTCGCCCTGCATGGCCTCGGACCCTGGTCAGTGAACTACATCATGATGCGCTCGCTCGGTTTCGCCGACTGCGTGCCCTACGGAGACGCCGGGGTGACCAGCGGCCTGCATGCGCTGCTCCGGCTCGAGGAACGACCAGACGTCGCTGCCACGAAGCGCCTCATGACGGTCTTCTCCCCCTTTCGCAGCCTCGCCACCGCGCAGCTCTGGCAATACCAGAAACCGCTTCCGACATGACCCTACGCTATGACACCTTCCCCACGCCTTGCGGTGCCTTCTCCGTCACCATCGACGCCAACGGAGCGCTCGTAGCCACAGCCTTCGGTTCGCTCGCGGCACTGAAGCTGCGCGTGGATGCCGACGCCTTTGTCCGCGATGCGGCCGCCGTGGCGCCGGCGCGCCGGGAACTGGAGGATTTCTTCGCCGGTCGCAGCCGCACGTTCACGGTCCGGGTCGCAGCCGCCGGCACCCCATTCCAGCAAGCGGTGTGGTCCGCCCTGCGCAAAATCCCGTTCGGCCGGACCGCCAGCTACGGCGAGATCGCCGCAGCGATTGGCCGGCCGGGAGCCGCCCGCGCGGTGGGCCGCGCCAATGGCGCCAACCCGGTCTGCGTTATCGTTCCCTGCCACCGCGTCATCGGCACCGACGGCTCACTCACCGGCTTCGCCTTCGGCGAGAAGATCAAGCGGCAGTTACTCGCACTGGAGCAGCCGGCCTGAATCCCGGCCGGATCAGCGCTTCGTCGCGGCCTCGTGGACCGCGGCGACGAAAGCCTTGAGCTTGGCGTGATCCTTCACGCCGGGTGACGCCTCCACACCGCTGCTCACGTCAACGAACGTCGCCCCGGTGGCGTGCAGCGCGTCACCGATGTTCGCGGGCTTGAGCCCGCCGGCCAGGATCCAGGTTTTTCCCGGATGCTCCTGGCGTTGACGGTCAAATTTCGTCCAGTCGCCAGTCTTGCCCGAGCCGCCGAAGCCCTCGGTGTGATAAGTATCGAGCAGGATGTGCTGCGCAAAGGGCAGCCAGGCCACCGGGACATCGGTCCCGGGAGGCAGCTTGGGTGCCAGCCACAGGTGCTCGGGCCCGACGAGCTTCGACCACGCCTGCACTTTCGACAGGGACGTGTCGTGCAGCGCGTGGACCTGGAAATCATCGAAACCCGCCGCCTTCATCGCGCCGAGGTCGGCCAGCGTCGGCTCGACCGAGACCGCCACCTTGCGGCGGGTTGGCAGCAGCGGGGCCAGCGCCGTATACTTTTCCAGGGTGAGATACCGCGGCGATTGCGGGTACAAGATGAAGCCGAGGCAGTCGACGCCACATTGGTCGGCGAACACGGCGTCCCCCAGCTTGGTCAGGCCGCAGACCTTGATGCGTATGCCGTCGAACATGGGTCAGAACGAATTCACCGTCGCGATGACGTGCTCCACCTGGGCGTCGGCCAGCTCCGGGAAGATCGGCAGGCTCACGCAGGTACTGGCGGCGTGTTCGGCGACGGGGAACGAGCCGACGCCGTAGTTCAGGCCGGCGTAGCATTTCTGGAGGTGCAGCGGGACCGGATAGATCAGGTCGGAGCCAATCTCGTGCTTGGTGAGGTGCTCGCGCAGGGCATCGCGCCGCGGATGCCGCAGCGTGAACTGATGAAAAACCGACTGGCCGTAGTCGGGCTGTGCGGGCAAGCGGACATCGCCCAGCTTGATGCCAGAGAGGTAACGACCCGCAATTTCCTGCCGGCGGGCGGTCCAGGCCGCGAGATGAGGGAGCTTCACGTTGAGCAGCGCGCCTTGGAAGCCATCCATGCGGAAGTTGCCACCGATGATGTCGTGATAATAACGGCGGTCCGAGCCGTGCACGCGGATGTGGCGGGCAGTGGTCTGATAGTCCTCGCGGCGCGAGACGAAGGCGCCGCCCTCGCCGCAGCCGCCGAGGTTCTTGGTCGGATAAAAGCTGAAGGTGCCAGTGTCGCCGAGCAGTCCGACCGGGATGCCGCGGTAGCTCGCACCGACGGCCTGCGCGCAGTCCTCGATGACGAACAGGTTGTGCCGCACGGCAAAGGCCATGATCTCGGTCATCCGCGCCGGCTGGCCGAAGAGGTGCACCACGATGATGGCCTTGGTGCGCGGGGAAACCGCGGCCTCGAGCCGGGCGGGATCGAGGTTGAGCGTGCCTTCCTCGATGTCGGCGAACACGGGCCGGGCCCCGGTATAGCTGATGCCCCACGCCGAGGAGATGAAGGTGAACGGCGTGGTGATGACCTCGTCACCGGGTTTCAGCCCCGCGATCATGCAGGCGACATGCAGCGGTGAGGTGCCGCTGTTCATCCCGAGCACGCGCGGATAACCGAGGGTCGCACCGAAGTTGCGCTCAAATTCCTCGACGTCTTTCCCGAGGCAGAAGCGGTTGCCGTCGTAGGTGGCGGCCAGCGCCGCCAGCGCCGGTTCGCGCAGCGCGCGGTGCTGCAGCGTGAGATCGAGGAAAGGGACTTTCATGACGGGGACAAAACAACCATGGGAAGTGACGAGTGACAAGTGACGGGTGACGAGATCGGAGTAATACGCCCGATTAAGCCGAATCTTCTCGTCACCCGTCACCCGTCACTCGTCACCTATTTCAGCGCCTTGACCAGCGCCTCGATCAGGGCCTCCAGGCTCGGGGTCTTCGCTTCGAAATCCACCGCGATCTGGTTCTTCTGCATCGTCTCGCTCGTTTGGGGTCCGATGCTGCCAGCCAGCGGCCGCTTGGCCCCGGTCGCCAGGCGGATCGCCGTCGTCTGCTCCGCATAGGACTGCGCGGCGGACGAACTGGCAAAGAGGATGGCATCGGCGCCGCGCGCGCGGAAGTCCGTGGCGGCGGGCTCGGCAGAGAGGTCGTTCACCTCGGTCTTGTAGACCTGCAGCTGGTCCACGATGGCGCGGGCGGCCTCGAGTTTCTTCACGAGGATCTCACGGTTCAGGTTGCCGGTGATGACCAGCACCTTGGCGCTGTCGAGGCTGCCGGTCTCAATGAGTGCATCGGCCAGCATCTCGGCGGTGGCCTCGGGCGGCTGGCACTCGATCTTGAGATGCATCGCCTTGATGGCCCGGGCGGTGGCATCACCCACGCAGGCGATGCGGAGCAGGCCGAGCGAACGGATGTCATCGAACACCCGCTTGAACTCCGCAAAGAAATGGCGCACGCCGTTGGCGCTCGTGAAGACGATCCAGTCGTAGCTGCCGAGCTCGAGCAGAACGTCCGCCAGCAGCTCGAGCTGGATGTCCTTGGAGACCTTGATCAGCGGCAGCTCGATCACGTCCGCGCCGAGCTGGGTCAGCATGGCGCCAAGTTCGGAAGCCTGGTCGCTGGCGCGGGTCACGGCGATACGGCGGCCGGAGAGAGGTTGGGATTTCGACATGGATGGGAAAATTATCGTTCCGGGTGAGGGCACCCGGACTACATCAGGATCTCATACTGTAGCGCGGGTGCCCTCACCCGGGAATCTCCTATTTCAGCCCCAGCGCCGCGAGCACGCGGGCCGCCATGGCCACCGGGTCGGCGTAGTCCGCCGCGGCCAGCGGGAAGATGCGCACGCCGGTCTGTTCGTGGTAGAAATGCAGGAGATCGCCCGAGGCGAAGGCGCCGAAGGCGGTGTGGCAGCCGCCGCCGAGGGCGTTCTGGAAGGCGCGCTCGACGCCCACGGCCCGGGCCGTGGCGAGGTCGAACACCGGCGCGAGGAACGTCACATCGGCCGTGCGGCACTGGATGCCGACGGCACCCTGACCGACGGCGGGGACCATGCGGAAGAAATCCACCGGGCGAAACTCCAGGCCGGGCCAGCCCGCGATCCCGAGCCGGGCCAAGCCGGCCGCCGCGAGGATCGTGGCATCGGCCACGCCCTGCTCGGCGATCTTCTTCAGGCGGGTGTCCACGTTGCCGCGGATCTCCGTGAAGACCACCTCCGGGAAAAGCCGGGCAATCTGCATCCGGCGGCGCGGGCTGCCGGTGGCGATGGTCTTCGGCACGGTCACGCCCTCGCGCACCACAAGCACGTCATGCGGGTCGGCGCGCGGCAGGTAACCGGCAATGGCGAGCCCCGGGGGCATTTCCCCGGGAAGGTCCTTGGTGCTGTGCACCGCGATGCCGGCCTCGCCGCGGAGCAGGGCCTGCTCCAGCTCGCTGGTGAAAAGGCCCTTGCCGCCCTTCTGCTCGAGCGACCAGGCGGACTGCTGGTCGCCGGTGGTGACGATCTTGAGCAGCTCGGTCTCGACCCCAAGGCTGGCCCGGAGGTGTGCCGCAGTCATCTCCGTCTGCGCGAGCGCAAGCGGGCTCTTCCGGGTGGCGATGATGATCTTTTTCAAGAGCAGCGAGTAGCGACGAGCGAGCAGCGAGTAGGTTCGGAATGCCCGCTACTCGCTACCCACTACCCGCTACTTATCAATAACTGGCCTGCACACCCTTGATGTTCTTCTTCTTCATCCAGGGCATCATGCTGCGGAGGTACTTGCCGGTCTTCTCGATCGGGTGCTTTTCCCCCTTGAGGAGGAGCGCCTTGTACTTCTTCAGGCCGCCCTTGTACTCGTTCACCCACTCGCGGGTGAACTGGCCGGTCTGGATCTCCTTCAGGATCTTCTTCATCTCAGCCTTGGTGGCCTTGTTCACGACGCGGGGGCCGCGAGTGATGTCGCCGTACTTGGCGGTCTCGGAGATGGAGAAGCGCATGCCGGCGATGCCGCTCTCGTACATGAGGTCGCAGATGAGCTTCAGCTCGTGAAGGCACTCGAAGTAGGCCATCTCGGGCTGGTAACCGGCCTCGACGAGGGTCTCAAAGCCGGCCTGCACCAGCGCGCTGGCGCCGCCGCAGAGGACGGCCTGCTCGCCGAAGAGATCGGTCTCGGTCTCCTCCTTGAAGGTGGTCTGGAGCACGCCGGCGCGGGTCGAGCCGATGCCGCGGGCCCAGGCCAGCGCGGTCTGCTTCGCCTTCTTGGACTTATCCTGGGCGACCGCGATGAGGGCGGGCATGCCCTTCCCCTCGTTGTAGAGGCGGCGGACCATGTGGCCGGGGCCCTTCGGGGCGACCATGATGCAGTCGATGTCCTTGTGCAGCTTGATCAGCTTGAAGTGGACGGAGAGGCCGTGGCTGAAGATCAGCGTCTTGCCCTTCACGAGGTTCGGCAGGATGTCCTTCAGGTAACAGTCCGCCTGCTTCATGTCGGGCAGGCCGACCATGATGACATCGGCGCGGCGCACGGCCTCACCGGTCTCGTAAACCTTGAAGCCGTGCTGCTCGGCGACCGGCTTGGACTTGGAACCCTCATAGAGGCCGATGATGACCTTGCACCCGCTGTCCTTGAGATTCAGCGCGTGGGCATGGCCCTGGGAACCGTAGCCGAGCACGGCGAGCGTTTTGTTTTTGAAGGCGCCGAGGTTGGCGTCCTTGTCGGTGTAGACTTTGGCAGGCATGATGATGATGAAGTGAGGGTGAAGGTGAGAGTGAAGATGGCGCTCAGCGCTTCAAGGCGAGCCGCCCGGTGCGGGCGAGTTCGAGGACGCCGAAGGGTTCAAGCAGGCCGAGGAAGGCGTTGAGCTTTTCCTCGTCACCGGTGACCTCGATGATCACCTCGGTCGGGGCTAGGTTCACGATCTTGGCCCGGAAGATGTCGGCGATCTGCACGATCTCGGCCCGGTTGCCGGAATCGGCGCGGACCTTCACGAGCGCGAGCTCGCGAAGGACGGCCTGCCCCTCCTTGAAGTCGGCCACGTCCACGACGTTGACGAGCTTGCGGAGCTGCTTCTGGCAGAGCTCGAGGGCGGCATCGTCGCCCTTTAGGACGATGGTGATGCGGGAGAGCGTGGCATCATGCGTCGGGGCGACGTTGAGGGAGTCGATGTTGAAGCCGCGGCCGGAAATCATCCCGGCGACGCGCGCAAGGACACCGAACTTGTTCTCAACAAGGACTGAGATCGTATGACGCATGGATAAGTTATGGAGTGTATCTGCGGCTGGGCCCCTCGGCTGGACGCCGAGGGACTCGAACCCCCGACCCTCTCGGTGTAAGCGAGATGCTCTAACCAACTGAGCTAGGCGTCCGAGCCGAGGGGCCAGCTAAGCGGGCGCCCCCCGGGGGAGACAAGGAGAAATCCCGGCCGCCGCGGCCGGGATTTCGGTTCTGGGTTCTGAGTTCTGGGTTTTGGGTTAATCGGCGCGCAAGCCCGCCAGCGATGGAGGATTCAGGTTTTTGATGGGTCCCTGACTCAGAACCCAAAACTCAGAACCCAAAACCGCGGTTGTCGTCTTAGACGGAAACCGGCGTCCGCGCCTTCGCGCGAAGCCAGCCCTCGCGGGCCATGAGCTCGGCATTCTGCACGGCGTTGAGCGCGGCGCCCTTCCAGAGGTTGTCGCCGCTGACCCAGAGGGCCAGGCCGTTGTCGAGCGCGGTATCGATGCGGATGCGGCCGACCCCACACTTCACCTTGCGGCTGAAATCAAGGGGCGTCGGGTACTTCAGGGTCGCGGGATCGTCGACCAGCTCGGCCCCCGGGAAGGCCGCGATGGCGGCGCGGGCGGCCTCGACGCTGACCGGGCGCTCGAACTCGGCGTTGATCGACACCGAATGGGCGCGGACGACGGGGACGCGGACCGTGGTCGTCGAAACCTTGAGATTTGGCAGGCCCATGATCTTGCGGCTCTCGAGCATCATCTTGGTCTCCTCGCCGGTGTAGCCGTTGGCGCCGAAGGAGTCGACCTGGGGGATCACATTGAACGCGATCTGGTAGGGATAGACCTTCTTCGCGATCGGAGCACCCTTGGCGTACGACTGGATCTGGTCCTCGAGTTCGCGCACCGCCTCGGCCCCCGTGCCGGACACCGACTGATAGGTGGAGGCAAAGTAGCGCTTAAGGCCGAACGCCTGGTGCAGCGGCCAGAGCGCCATGAGCGTGACGGCCGTCGAGCAGTTCGGGTTGGCGATGATGCCACGGTGGTTGCGCAGGCCCTCGGGATTGATCTCCGGGATGACGAGCGGCACGTCCGGGTCCATCCGGTAGTGGGAGCTCTTGTCGATCACGATACAGCCGGCCTTGACGGCATCCGGCGCCAGCGCCCGGGTGGTTGGGCCGCCGGCGGCAAAGAAGGCGAGGTCCACGTCGGCAAACACGCCCGGCTTGGCCTCCTCGACCGTGTACTTGTGCCCGTCGCAGGTCAGGACCTTGCCCGCGGAACGGGACGAGGCGAAGAGCCGCAGCGACGCGAACGGGAATTTCCGCTCGTGCAGGAGGCGAAGCAGCTCTTGACCGACTGCGCCGGTGGCACCGACGATACCGACTGTGAAGGAGGATGACTTTTGCATGGACGCTTGCTTGGAACTGGCCACGAAAACGCTTTCGCGGCTGGGCATCAAGCCCGCAGACCGCTTGCTCGTGGTGCGCATTGGCACGCAAACGATGCAGTTATTCCTCCGTGGCAAACCGGTCCGGAGCCATGTCATCTCCACCTCAAAGCGTCCGCCCTCCTGCGCGAAGGACTCGCTTGGAACCCCGCTGGGGCTCCATGAGATCGCCGAGCGGATCGGCGCCGGCCAGCCGCCCGGCATGGTGTTCAAGTCCCGCATCCCCACCGGGAAGCATTTCCATGAGCTGGCCGCGGAGGAGCAGGAGAAAAACCTGATCACCACGCGCATCCTCTGGCTCCGCGGCCTCGAGCCCGGGGTGAACCAAGGCGGCGATGTCGACTCCTACGCCCGCTATATCTACCTCCACGGCACGAATCACGAGGATCGGCTCGGCACCCCCGCCAGCGGCGGATGCATCCAGCTGAACAATGTCGAAATCGCGACACTGTACGACGAGGTACGGGTCGGCGACCAGGTCTGGATCGGGGAATAAAAGCCCCCATCGACTCCAACCGCGGGCGAAACGAATCAGCAGGGATGTTTTGCCACAGGCACAGAGCTCACGGAGTACGGCTGATTGGGTATTCCGACCTCCAAACCAAAGCCACGAGGCTTGGGCTCTGTGCGCTTTGTGCCTCTGCGGCAAAAAATTCGGGGCCCGACACGGCCGTCTCGTCGAGCCAGCCCTACCCCACCAACCTAGCGCGACGTCCGCGGATCGAGCGGCATCACCGTGACCTTGGTGCCGCTGCCAACGAGCTTGATGCGCTCGCCGCCGACGTAGGCCGGGTTGTTTTTCTGGACGATCACCACGGTGGTGCCGTCATCCAGCGCAATGGTGATCTCCTGGCCCTCGGTGCTCGCAACATTCTTCTCCACCGCTCCACCCGCGATCTGGCCGACCACAGATCCGGCGGCGCCCGCCACGGCGGTCACCGGATTTCCGCCCATGGCCACGGTGCGCCCAATTGAGCCGCCCACGCTCTGGCCGATCGAAGTCCTGGTGCCGGTGTCACCTTGGATGATCACGGCCCGGACCGATTCGACCGTGCCCATTTGCGACGTTCGCAGCTGGTTCGCCTCGGAGGCGCTGTAGACCGGGAGATTCGAGGGATGAGACTGGCAGCCGGCCACGGCGGCCAGCAGCACGAGCAGTCCCGGGACAGTGCAATTTCTCCACAGAAGCTTTGCCGAATTCATGGGGATGTTTGGGGCCAAGGCGGACAATGCTCGGGACTGTCCATCTCCTGACGTGCAGCAGGGCAAAAAGGCTCCGTCTCGTCAAAATGATATCCGGTAACAGAAACGATGCGAACGGCGGCGCTTTTCAGTAGTGGTACATTTTGAATGTAGGAGCGGGTTTATCCCGCGAATGATCGTCGGAATCGCGGCGTGAAGCCGCTCCTACAGTCGGACGTAATTCTCAAACTGTACCATCACCGCTTTTCACACATTCCGTCCAAACAGCAGGCGCAGGGAATTGAGGCAAACCACCACCGTGCTGCCCTCGTGCGCAGCAACGCCGAGCGAAAGCGGGACCGACCCGATGGCAGTCGCGATCACCATGACCACCACCACGCCCAGCGAGATCGCGAGGTTCTGGCGAATGATCGCCCGGGCCCGGCGGCTCAGCCGCAGCGCCGCAAGGAAGTTCTCAATCCGGTCGTGCATCAGGATCACCTCGGCCTGCTCCAAGGCGGCGTCGCTGCCCCGCGCGCCCATGGCCACGCTCACGTCGGCGGCGGCCAGGCTCGGCGCGTCATTCACGCCGTCGCCCACCATCGCGAGCTTGGCCCCCCCGGCCTTGAGGGCCTGGATCGCGGCCACTTTGTCCTCGGGCGAGAGACCGGCCCGGACTTCATCCAAGCCCAGGCCGTTCGCCACGTTTTCCGCGGCGTGGCGCCGGTCACCGGTGAGCATGACGGTGCGGATGCCGTAGGCCTTCAGGCCAGCCAGCACCGCCTTGGATTCCGCCCGGATCTCGTCGCGCAACAGCACGCGTCCCACCAGGTCGCGGCCAATGACCCACACCTCGCTGAGCTCGGGAGAGGCCGGCGGGAGCTTCCGCGCCCATTCCGCGAGCGGGCCCTTCTCCAGCAACTCCCTCCGGCCAAGCAGCAGGGTCGCACCCCCCACCCGGCCGCGCAGGCCCTGGCCGGTGAGTGACTCGAATTCCTCGATCTCCAAGGCCCGCACGCCCTTGGCGCGGGCATGACGCACGATTGCCCGGGCGATCGGATGCTGGGACTTCGCCTCCAGCGCGTAGGCCAGCTCCATGACCTCGGTCTCGCGACCCGGCGGGTGGCTCTCGCAACCGACGACCGCCAGCTCACCCGTGGTAAGCGTGCCGGTCTTGTCGAGGGCGACCACAGTGATGTCCGCGAGCTTCTCGATCGCCGCCCCGCCGCGGAACAGCACGCCGTGGCGGGCGCCCCAGGCGATGGCGGCGAGGATGGCCGACGGGATCGACAGCACCAGCGCGCACGGGCTGGCCACCACCATCAGGGTCATGGCGCGATAAAATGCGGACCGAGTTCCCGGTTGGTTGGTGAACGCCGGGAGCTCAAAGCCGAGCCACCAGACAAAGAACATCAGCGCGGAGCCGCCAATCACGGCGTAGGTGTAGCCCGTCCCGAACTTGTCCGTGAAACGCTCGCTCGGCGCCTTCAGTTTCTGGGCCGTCTGGATCAGACGAATGATCTTCTGCAGGGTGCTTTCGGCGGGCAGACGGGTGACCTTGAAATCCACCGCTCCCCAGAGGTTGATCGTGCCGCTGAACACCGGATCTCCCGGATTCTTCTCCACCGGGACCGCCTCGCCGGTCAGCGCCGATTCGTCGCTCGCACTGCGCCCCTCGATGACATTGCCGTCGGTGGCAAAAGCCTCGCCGGGCTTCACCCGGATGAGCTGGTCGACCTGGAGTTCCGCGACATCGACCTCCTTTTCTCCGCCATCCGGAAGGACGAGCGTGGCCCGCTTCGGCGCACTCTTCAGCAAGGCGCTCACCTCGCGCTGGGTGCGGGCCAGGGCGAATTCCTCCATCGCCCCGGAGGCGGAAAAAAGGAAAAGCAGCAGGACCGCCTCGCTCCACGCGCCGATCAGCACGGCGCCGAGCGCGACCGTGAGCATGAGGAAGTGGATCTCCACCTCGCCTTTGCGCAGGTTTGCCCATGTGTCGATCGCCGCGTCCCAGGCACCGGCGACCAGCGCCACGAGCAGGAGCCCCCGCGAGAGCAGGAGCTGTCCCGGGAAGTAGGATTCCGCCACCGCGCCCGCGAGGCCGCACAGGCCGCACACCGTCGCCAGCAGGGCGAGGGTCCGCCACTCTTGGTCCGGCGCTTCCGGCGCGATCTCCGGCCATTCCATCTCGCGCCAGAGCCACATTTTCTCCGCGGTCGCGCAGCTGTCGCGGCCGACCACGGTCGCCTTTCCCTCTTGCCGCGTCCGAAAACCCGCCGGCGCCCCCGCGATCGGCCGCAGCGCCAGCTCGACCTCGATCGAGGCGATCGTCGCCTTTAGGACCTCCTGGAGTCCGGACAAGTCCGCCGGACCCACCGTGGCCACCGCCACCCGGTGCGCGCCTGGATCAATCCGCACCGCGCTGATCTCCGGCCGCGTCCGCAGGAATTCAACGAGTTCAGGGACCCATCCCGGGGCGCTTGGAGAAGATTGGCTCACAGCCGCAAGGTGCGCAGGTTGGCCCAAGATATCAACCCGTCCCCGCATCCTCCGCCTGAATTAAGGCATTTGCTGGCGGCGGGTTAGCCGCCGGACTGGTCGGGTGCTTTTCATGGTGACTTCCGTCGGGCCTGACTTGTTCTCATCGTCATGATCGGCCTGCACGACGACTCGCCCTCCGCCACCCCGGCCCGGCCACCCAGCCGAGCCCCGGAGCTCGCGGCGAAGGTGTTCGCCCCCGGCGGCTGGATCGAGGAAGGGCTCCAGCTTGAGCACCGACCGCAACAGGACCGGATGGCGCGGACGGTCGCGGCCGCCCTGCGGGACGACGCCCCGCTGCTTTTCGAGGCCGGCACCGGCGTGGGCAAGTCGCTCGCCTACCTCGTCCCGGGTATCATCCACGCGGTGGACCAGGCCCGGCAGCTGATCGTCTCGACCCACACGATCTCGCTCCAGGAACAGATCGAGCTCAACGACCTCAAAGTCTGCCGCCGCCTGTTCCAGTCGCATCCCGAGCTCAAGCCTTACGCGGACTTCAAGGCCGCGGTCCTCGTCGGCAAGTCGAACTACCTCTGCCCCACCCGCCTCGGCCACGCGCTCGCCGACCGGGCGAGCCTCTTCGCCGACGCGGACTACACCGAGCTCCAACGCATCGCCGACTGGGCCGAGCAGACCGAGACCGGCCTGCGCCACGAGCTGCGCCCGGCCCCGCGCGCCGAGGTCTGGGAAGCCGTGAGCGCCGACAGCTCCGGCTGCTCACGCAAGCACTGCGAGGGCACCCGCTGCTTCTACCAGCAGGCCCGCACCCGGATCCGGACCGCCCAGGTGGTGATCGTGAACCACGCGCTGTTGTTCGCGCTGATGAACGCCGGCGGGGAAACCACCGGCGGCGCCGAGGCGCGCGGCGTGCTGTTTCCCGACGACTGCCTCGTGCTCGACGAGGCGCACACCGTCCCCGAGGTCGCCACCCAGAACTTCGGGCTCTCGCTCAGCAGTTACGGCGTCGATCGCACCCTCAAGCACCTGTTCAATCCCAAGACCCAGCGCGGCCTGCTCCGGCGGCTGGGCGGACCCGAGGCCCGGCAGCTCGTGGCCAACGCCCTCGAGGCCGCGGAGCAGTTCTTCAATTTCCTCGGGGCCACCCTGCTCGCGCAGCAGCCGATCGTCCGGGTACGCGAGCCCGGCGCGGCCGAGCCGCTGCTGGATCCGCCGCTGGAAGCGCTGCACCGCCTGCTTGGGCGCATCGCCGACAAACTCGAGGATGGCCGCGACCGTGACGAACTCCTCGACCAGCGCCAGCGGATCAAGGGGGTGCAGGCCTCGCTGACCGAATGGCTGTCGCTCGGCGAGAAGGGCCAAGTCTACTGGGTCGAGCGCGGCGGCCGGCGCCAGACGATTGTCACGCTCCGCAGCGCCCCGGTCGACGTGGCCCCCGAGCTGCGGCGCCGGCTCTTCGGCGCGGGCACCGCCGTGATCTGCACCAGCGCCACCCTCGCGATGGGCGGCACGATCGAGCCCTTCGCCGCGCGCATCGGCGCCGAGGCCGCACGGCACGAGATCGTGCACTCGCCGTTCGACTTTACCCGCCACATGCGGGTCTTCGTGGCCTCGGATGTCCCCTTGCCGGGCGCGCAGGATGCCCGCCTCGCGCTTGAGACGCTCGCCGACTACATCGCCTTCGCCACCAGCCAGGTCGCCGGCGGCTCGCTCGTGCTCTTCACCAGCTACACCGACATGCGCGCGGTGGCCGCGGCGCTCGAGCCCGGCTTCGTGGCGGCCGGCCGGCCCTTCCTCCTCCAGGGTGGCGACCTCTCGCGCACTGAGCTGGCCCGCCAGATGCGCGCCAGGAAAAACGCCATCCTCTTTGGGACCGACAGTTTCTGGACCGGGGTCGACGTGCCGGGCGACGCGCTTTCCCAGGTCATCATCACCCGGCTGCCCTTCGACCCGCCGACGCACCCCATCACGGAGGCCCGCTCCGACTGGATCCGCGACCGCGGCGGCAGCCCGTTCAACGAGCTCACCCTCCCCGAGGCCTTGATAAAATTTCGGCAGGGAGTCGGCCGGCTCATTCGTACCGGGTCCGATCGGGGGGTGATCACGATCCTCGACTCCCGGGTGCTGGCCAAGAGCTACGGCCGCCTCTTCATCGATTCCTTGCCCAACCCGGAGTTCGTGCCGATGACGAAAATAACACGTACGGAAATATTTCGTCCTTTCACCTGAATCTCCGCCGCGTCACCCTTGGGCTCTCGCATGACCAAATTGCGCACCGCAGCCCTCAGTGACATCGGAAATCTTCGGACCCACAACGAGGACCGGTACCTGCGGAACGAGGTGCTGGGACTCTACGGCGTGGCCGACGGTATCGGCGGCCTCCCCGGAGGCGAGGAAGCCGCCCAATGCGCCGTGGAAGAGGTGACGCGCGGCGTCGCCGGCACCCCGAACGGGACTGAGCCCAACCTGACCGCCATCGTACAGGCCGCCAACGAGCGCGTCATCCAGCTCGGGATGTCGATCAGTCCCGCCATGGGCATCGGCTCCACCCTCACCTTCGCCCGCATCCAGCAGGGCCAGTTCCAGCTCGCCCATGTCGGCGACTCCCGGTGCTACGTCTGGAGCAAGGGCATTATCGAGATCCTGACGCGCGATCACTCCGTCGAGAGCGACGCGCGCGTCCGCCGGGCCCGCGGCGAGACCGTCTCCTACCACGAGGCCAACCGCAACGCGCTGACCCGCTGCATGGGCCAGCCCACGCCGCCCGACGTCGACCTCCTTACCCGCCCCCTCGTGGTCGGCGAACGCTACCTTCTATGCACCGACGGCGTCACCCGCCTGATCCGGGATTCCGAGATCGGCGAGATGCTCGGCCAAGACAAACCCCCCGAGCAGATCTGCAAGGAACTCGTCGCGCTCGCCAACCGCCGCGGGGGCCCGGACAACTCGACGACCGTGCTGGTGGTGGTCGACGAGGCGTGAGGCTCGTTTGTAGGAGCGACTTTACGTCGCGATGATCGAAAGGTCGCGGCGTAAAGCCGCTCCTACAGTTTCCAACATACGTCAGACATGCCCTCCCGCTCCGAGCAATTTCAGACCCTTGTCCGGCAACAACCCGACAACGAGCTGTTCCGCTTCAGCCTCGCGCAGGCCCTGGTGGCGGAGGGCCAGGCCGCCGAGGCCGTGCCGCACTACGAATTCTGCGTCGCCAAGAAGGCCGACTGGATGATGCCGCGCATCCTGCTGGGAAAACTGCAGCTGCAGCTCGGAAATCGGTCCTTGGCCAGGGAACTCTTGGAAGCCGCTCTCCGCCTCGCCATCGACCAGCACCACGAGGATCCCGAGCGTGAACTGCGGGCCCTGCTGGCGGATCTGGGATCGGACAGCTCGGTGCAGAAAAATTGATTGGATTTCCCGGCTGGAACCTGCACGTTTCCCGCCTCTTCGCGCCAGAGTAGCTCAGTGGTAGAGCAGAGGAATCATAAGCCTTTGGTCGCCGGTTCAATCCCGGCCTCTGGCACCAATTTCATCAAGCAGCACGCGGGTCTGAACTTCGATCGATCCCGCAGAAAACGGCGGAAACAGGATGAGGAGACCCCGCCCCGTCGGGCCCAGATTGATCGTGTCGTGCCACGAAAGATAAATGCGGCCCCGAAAACGGGTGCGCAGGACCAATCGCGCCGAGCGGCCGGCGGAAACCGCGGGATTAAATCCCGACGCGATGGCGATCGTTCGACCGTTAAGTTCGCCGGCCAGTTCCAAGCCGCTCATGTTCAGGATCTGGATCTGCCCGGCCGTCCTCTGCCCCGGCCCGTCATCCAACACGGTCACCCGATAGCGCTGCCCGCTGGAACCGGTCGCGGTGGGCGAGACCAGCAAAAGCACCTCGCGCATCCCGGCGGGAATCGGAACTGCGGCGACCTCGGCTCCGGTTCGCCCGTCCACCAGGCGCAACGGTTCCCGGCCGCGATGCTCATGGAGGGCGGAGCGCGCCGTCGGATAAAACCGCAGCGGCACCACTGCCCCACCCGGTTGCGCCGCGTAACCCAGCCCTTCGATCGGCTCCGCGGCAAACACCGTGAACCGCACGACCGGCACGGCCGCGGGATTGGGCTGCGCGAGCATCGGTCCGGGCCATGCGCTCCAGGCGATCGCGGCGACACAAACCTTCCGCAGCCACCGTGGAATTTGAACGCAGATTGCGCGGACGAGTGCCCGATCCTGGGTCATAACAGAACGAGACAAAGGAGATGAGGATCGAACCCTGATTTCTTCGTTCCCTTCGCTTCTTTCTGTAAACTGCCGTGGTTCCAATCCACGGATTGCGCTGATGAAAGTAGGGCGGAGATGTCGTCTCCGCCGCCATGATGACCCATTCCGAACCCGGCGGACATGACATGTCCGCCCTACCTTCGATTCTCAGCGCTGGCCGCTGCGCAGCTGCGCCGCGCGGGCCTGTGCCGCGCGCGCTTCCGTCTGCCGGCCGGTCTCGGCGTAGGCCTGGGCCAGCGCCTGGAACGCGTCGGCATAGTCGGGCTTCAGCGCCACGGCCTGCTCGAATTCCTTCACGGCCGCGGCGACGCGGCCGCTCTGCGCCAGAACCAGCCCAAGGTTGAAACGGGTGCCGGGGCGGCGCGGATCAAGCGCGAGCGCCTGTTCGAATCGCTGCTGCGCCGCGGGCAATTGTCCCGAGGCGGCCAGCAGCGCCCCCAGCCCGTCATAGAGCTCGGGCGTCGGGGCCAGCTGCAGGGCCTGTTCCAAACGCGCCATTGCGTCGGTGGTGCGTCCCGTGGCCGCCAGCAGCCGGCCGAGACTCTCGGCCGCCGCGGGATAATCAGGTCGGACCCGCAACGCCTGCTCGAGGCGCGCGATGGCCGCCGGGTTGCGTCCCGCCTCGGCGTCAATTGAGCCCAGCTCGAAGAACGCCTCGGCCGCCTGCGGCTGCAGCCGGATGCATTCCTCAAGCGCCGTCACGGCGTCGGCGAGCCGGCCCAGGTCGCGCCGGGCGATGCCGACATTGAGCCACGCCTCGGCATACTTGGGCTTGAGCTCCACCGCGCGCTCAAAGCGGGCCAGCGCCTCGGGGTGACGTCCCAGCTTACCCAGGGCCACGCCATAATTGTTCTCCGCCTCCGCCTCGCGGGGACGGATCTCGAGCTCGCGCTGGAAATGCGGGATCGCCTCCTCCATCCGGCCGGTCTGGACGAGCAGGACGCCGAGGTTCTGGTGCATCATCCACGAGTCCGGATTCCGCCGCAGGCCCTCGCGGTAGAATCCCTCGATCTCGCGGTAGGGGGCGGTCTGCCGCCAAGTGTGGACCGCGAGGAGGAGCAGTACGGCCGCGACGATGACGATCAGGTAGGGCTGACCCGCTGGGTCGGCCGCGATATCCGATCCCGGCCGGGTCAGCGGCCCAGCCCTACCCCTGAGCCATTCTCCCAGCGCCACCCCACCCCACGCGGCCATGGCAGCCAGACTCAGGCTCGGCAGGTAGTTCCAATGGTCGGCCACATAGGAGAACTTGAACGCATAGACGTTGAAGAAGCCGATGGTCGGCACCAGCGAGCCCACAAACAAGAGGTAGCCCGCCAGCGGGCCACGCGCGCGACCCCGGATTCGCCAGAGCGCGAACAGCAAGGCCACCGCTCCGACCGGGAAGAGCCATTGCCACCACTGGCCGGCATCAACGTTCCAGCGCGGATAGATAAAGCTCAGCTCCACCGGCCAGGCGTACTTTGCGAGGTAGAACCAGATCACCCGCCCGGCGAGCACGCCACGTTCGACGAGGCTGAGGTCGTAGTCCTCGCCCTTCGCCCCGATATAGGAGTGCTCGACCCAGCCGGTGAAGGCGCCAGCGGCAGCACCGCAGAGGATCCATGGCACCAAGGGGACCCAAGTGCTGCGCTCCAACCGGCCGGTCCGCCACCACGCCAGGACCAACAGGGCGCAAGGCAGGCTTGCAGTCAGAGATTTGGAAAGCAGGGCGAGAACGAAGAATCCTGTCGCGAGCCAGTACCCAGGGCTGCGCCACCACAGGTAGGGCTGACTCGGTGAGTCAGCCGCGATGATCGATTGCGATCCCGGCTGAGGCACCCCCTCGACAGGCTCGGGGCCCTGAGCCCGTCGAACGGGCGCCTCTGCCCCACCTCGATCCATCGATCCCGGCCGGCTCGTCGAGCCAGCCCTACCCTCAGCGTCCTGCCACCGCAGCCAAACCAGCCCCGCCAACAGATACCACAGCAGCGAAAACGTGTTCTTCTGCTCCGAGATCCACGCGACAGATTCCACATAGACCGGGTGCACGGCAAAGATCAGGCCGGAGAGCAGCGCAATTGCGCTGCTTGCGGCTCGATGATCCGAGGGTCGGAGGGTCCGAGGGTCGGCTTTCTGAGTCTCCGACCCTCCGATCTTCTGCCCCTCAGGCGCGAACAGCCTCGCCACCACCACCGCCAGCAGCATCGCGCACCCGGCGTGGAGCAGCACGTTCACCAGATGATACCCAAACGGCGCGTCGCCCCAGAGCCGGTGTTGCAGCCAAAAAAAACTGTGGAGCAGCGGATAATACTGCTCCGTCGCCCCCACCTCGAACCAGATGCGTCCCAGCCCCGCAAAAGACTGCAGCTCCCCGCGCGTCACGTAGTCCGCATCGTTCCAGATAAAGCCCCCGCGCAGCGCGGGCAGGTAAACCAGGATCGCCACCAAGCCCACCAATGCCAGCTGCCAGGCCGGGAGCGCGCCGAATCGACGCGAGTCCTCGGCCCGGACAACCGGGCGGGATTTGGAGCGCGAGGATTCGGACATTGCAGGAAGTGACGAGTGACAGGTGACGAGTGATGAGGGGATTCCCGGCTGTGACTGGTGACAAGCTCGTCACCCGTCACTCGTCACCCGTCTCTCAAATTTCACTCCTCACTCTGCAGCGCAGCCACCACGGAGAAATCCTCCAGCGTCGTGATGTCGCCCTTCACGTCGCCGCCACCGGCGATTTCCTTGAGGATGCGGCGCATGATTTTTCCGCTGCGGGTCTTCGGCAGGCCGGCGGCGAAACGCACGTCGTCCGGACGCGCCAGCGCGCCGATCTCCTTGGCCACGTGGGCGCGGAGCGCTTCCTTCAGCTCGGGCGAGGCAAGGGAGCCGTTCTTGAGCGTCACGAAGCACACCAGCGCGTGGCCCTTCAGCGCGTCGGGGCGGCCGACCGTGGCGGCCTCGGCGACGGCGGGGTGCGACACCAGCGCACTCTCCACCTCGGCGGTGCCGATGCGGTGACCGGAGACGTTGAGCACGTCGTCGATGCGGCCGACCACCCAGAGGTAGCCGTCCTCGTCGAAGCGCGCGCCATCGCCGGCAAAGTAATAACCCTCGAGCTCGGTCCAGTACTGTTTCTTGAAGCGGTCGTCGTCGCCCCAGAGCGTGCGGAGCATCGAGGGCCACGGCTTCGCGAGGAAGAGCCGGCCACCGGAACCCTTTGGCACCGCGACGCCCTTCTCGTCGAGGATCACCGGGACGACGCCGAAGTACGGCCGTGTGCACGAGCCGGGCTTCGTCGGCGTGATGCCGGGGAGCGGCGAGACCATGATCGCGCCGGTCTCGGTCTGCCACCACGTGTCCACGATCGGGCAGCGTTTCTTGCCGATGAGGTTGTGGTACCACATCCAGGCCTCGGGATTGATCGGCTCGCCGACGGAGCCGAGCAGCCGGAGCGACTTGAGGCTGTGGCGCTTCACGTAGTCGTCGCCCCAGCGCATGAAAGCCCGGATGGCGGTCGGCGCCGTGTAGAAGATGGTGACCCCGTGGCGGTCGATCATTTCCCAGAAGCGGTCGGGCTCCGGATGGTTCGGCGCGCCCTCGTACATGAAGACCGTGGCGCCATTCGCGAGCGGGCCGTAGACGACATAGCTGTGCCCGGTGACCCAGCCGATGTCGGCCGTGCAGAAATAGACGTCGGTCTCCTTGAGGTCGAAGACGTGCTTCGTCGTCATCGTCACCCCGAGCAGGTAGCCCGCGGTCGTGTGCAGCACGCCCTTGGGTTTTCCCGTCGAGCCGCTAGTGTAGAGGATGAAGAGCGGGTGCTCGCTGTCGAAGGCCTTGGCCGCGTGCTCGGCCGGCACGCCGGCGACGAACTCGTGCCACCAGCGGTCGCGCCCCTCGGTCATTTCCACCAGCTGGCCGGTGCGGCGCAGGACGATGACATGCTCCACGCTGGGGGTGTTGACGACGGCGCGGTCGACGTTGGCCTTGAGCTCGACGATCTTGCCGCGGCGCCAGCCGCCATCGGCCGTGATGATCAGCTTCGCTTTGCAGTCGTTGACCCGGTCCTTGATCGATTCGGAACTGAAGCCGCCAAAGATCACCGTGTGGACCGCCCCGAGACGCGCGCAAGCGAGCATCGCCACGACGGCCTCCGGCACCATCGGCATGTAGATGGCAACGCGGTCGCCCTTCACGAGCCCGAGCCGCGCGAGCGCGGCGGCGAAACGGCAGACCTCGCGATGCAACTGCTTGTAGGTCAGCGTGCGGACATCCCCCGGCTCACCTTCGAAGATCAGCGCCGCCTTGTTCTCGCGGGCCGTGCCGAGGTGCCGGTCGAGGCAGTTTTCGGCCACGTTCAGCTGCCCGCCGCCGAACCACTTTGCGTGGGGCAGCTTCCAGTCGAGCACGCGCTTGAAGGGCTTGCGCCAAGAGAGGAATTCCTTCGCCTGCCGCCCCCAGAATTTTTCTGGGCTATTGACAGATTCCGCGTAGAGCCTTTTGTAAGCCGCATCGCTCCCAAGATTTGCTTGGGCTTTGAACTCGGCCGAGGGCCTGAACTTCCGGTGTTCCCGGGAAACTGAGGTAATCGTCTGGTCTGTCACGTGAGTGGCTGATTTTTGGGGTTAAGGTCGTGCCAACGCACCCTTTATCCCGTCACGAGTTTCGAGCGTCAAGCGCGCGGGGAGCATTCCCGTCTCTAGTCCAAATGGAAAATTCGTCTTCGCCCGCTCCCGCGGGCCACCCCCCCGTCGCGGCCCCCGCCGCCGGCGCTCCCTCCGCCCCGCCCGCCCCCGTGGAACAGCCGGTGATCCGGGTTTCCGGCATCCTCGACATCGACATCACCCGCGGCGGCAACGGCCAGTTGCTCGATATCGCCAAGGGCGGCAAGCGCCGCCCGTCCGACCCCTTTGTCCCGAAGGAACTCATCCGGCGCTTCAAGCTCCGCACCGGCAGCCTGATCGGCGGCACCACCTTTCCGCCCGACGGCCGCTTCCCGAACCCGAAGATGAAGTTCATTGAGAATGTCGACGGGCTTGAGATCGACACCCGCCGCCACACGCCCGACTTCAACTCCCTCACCACCGTCTCGCCCAACCAGTTCCTCAAGATGGAGCTGAAGGACGGGCGCCTGACCACCCGGGCCGTCGACCTCTTCTGCCCGATCGGCAAGGGCACCCGCGGACTGATCGTCGCCCCGCCCCGCACCGGCAAGACCACCCTGCTGCGCGACATGGCCCTCGGCGTCCTCGAGAACAATCCCGAGTGCATCGTGATGATCCTCCTCGTCGACGAGCGCCCGGAGGAGGTCACGGACTTCCGCCGCAACGTGCCCGCCGAGGTCTGGGCCTCGTCCAACGACGAGCAGATCGAGAACCATCTCCGCATCGCCGACCTCTGCATCGAGCGCGCCAAGCGCCTCGTCGAGACCGGCAAGGACGTCGTGCTCTTCCTCGACTCCATCACCCGCCTCGCCCGCGCCCACAACACGGCCAAGAACAGCGGCCGCACCGGCTCCGGCGGCCTTGACGTCCGCGCGCTGGAGAAGCCCCGTCAGCTCTTCGCCGCCGCCCGCAAGACCGAGGAGGCCGGCTCCCTCACCATCATCGCCTCCGTGCTCGTCGAGACCGGTAGCCGGATGGACGACGTGATCTTCCAAGAATTCAAGGGCACCGGCAACATGGAGCTCGTCCTCGACCGCAAGGCCGCCGAGATGCGCCTTTGGCCCGCCATCAACATCGCCTCCTCCGGCACCCGTAAGGAGGAGCTCCTGATCGATGCCAAGACGCTGGAGGGCATCCACTTCTTCCGCCGCGCCCTCGTGCAGCAGAAGATCGAGGAGGCCACCGAGACCATGATCGCGCGGCTGTCCAAGACCAAGACCAACGCCGAGTTCCTCAAGTTGATCGCCCGCTAGCCCGCGAACCCCTTCGCCGCCACCTTTCCCGTTTTCCCTCGTCTTTAGCTAACACCACCACCGACCACCGCATGCACAGTTTTTCCGAGCAATGTCTCGACATGGCCCGCTCGATCCTGGGCCACAACCTGGATTCCATTCAGCCTGACGGCACCACCCTCCCGACCAACGGCGAGCTGCCCCGTCCCGACGAGCCCGGCCACGTGGCCTTCGCGCTCGGCGAGTATTACCGCACCACCGGCGAGTCCACCTTGGGCGGCTACGACCTCTTCGACCTCGCGGCCCGCTCCATCACGGCCCAGATGTTCACCGAGCCCGCGGCCGAGAACGGCCTGGCCTATGCCTCCCTCGGCCTCCTCTGCTTCGGCCCCTCCAAGGAGCGCAATCCCGTCTGGGAACGCCTCGTCGAGGAAACCCAGGTCCGCATCGACAAGCAGCTGCTCCACCGCAGCGACTACGACAACCACTGGCAGGCGTTCAACGTCGCCAAGGCCGTCGCCCGCTTCAGCCTTGGCCTCTCCAAGAAGGACGAGACCTCGCGCCTGATCGAGCGCATGGTCGACCGCATCGGCCAAACCAGCTCCTCCGGCTTCTTCGACGACGCCACCGAGGGCTTCGGCGGCAACTTCAACCTCTACGGCGTGATGAGCTTCGTGTTCATCCGCTCGGCCCTGCAGCTCCACGCCAACAGCGGTGTGCGCGACCGCAAGCTGCCCACCCTCCGCACCTACGCGGAGAGATACATCAAGATGATGCCCGACCTCGTCCGCGCGGACGGGCTCGGCTGGGCGTTCGGCCGCGCCGCCGGCGCCTACGGCCAGATGCACTGCATCAGCCTCATCCTCCAGGGTCTCCGTGACGGCTGGATTCCCGACGACCAGAAGGTGAAGTACTACGACATCCTCCGTCGCCTGTTCATCTTCTTTTACCAGACCTACCTCGACCAGGAGCACGGCTTTCTTGACCTGCGCGACGACGAGCGCACCGCCTACTCCAACCACACCACGCGGATGGCGAACTTCGACGCCGCGCGCTACCTCTGCCAGTGGGCCCGCCTCGCCAAGACCATCCAGATGCCCGGCGGCAACCCGAAGCCCGAGCCGGCCCGCTCCAGCGGCCGCTTCGTCATCTTCGACAAGTCCAACCGCAAGGAGCAGGGCCTTTTCCTCTACCGCGACGCCGAGAGCGGCCTGCACCTGCAGGTCCCGCTCATCAGCTCCGGCAAGAAGCTCACCTCCGACTCGCTCACGTTCCCGCACAGCCCGGGCGTGTTCGACTGGCCGAACAACGTCTACCTGCCGATCATGCTCCCCGAGCTCACTTTCGGCGAGCACGTCACCCTCCCCGCCTTCTACGGCAAGAACTGCGTCACTGGCCTCGGCCTGCGCAACAGCTTCTACTTCCGCTACGACCAGCCCGAGTTGATCAACCTCAAGGAGGAGTTCGTGAAGGGCCTCGGCAGCGTGAAGGTCCAGTGGAACTTCACCGGCAGCAAGATCAGCTGCGAGTTCGCCTACAACGTGAAGCAGCAGGTCACGCTCGACAAGTTCCGCTACGCCCTCGCCGTCGCCGCGCCGCACTCGAAGTACCGCGTGGGTGGCTCGCCCACCCTCGGCGCCCTCGGCCACCGGTGCAGCGTCTCGAAGAACGACTTCCAGGCCGCCTGGATGGAAACCGAGGTCGTCACCGCCGACCCCACCTACCGCACCAACTACGGCAAGATCCATTACCTGCAGTACCTCGTGCGCGACCACCCGCTCGTCATGCGCCCCGGCCACACCTACCGCCTCGCGGTGGAGTTCGAGCCGGATGTCACTGCGATCGAGGGCTGATCGCCCTCGAAGTTCGAAGTAACAAGTTTCAAGTAGCAAGAAGACGGATCCAGGGTAGCGAGCACCCGCGCCGTGGCGCGGCCTCTCCTGAGAGAAACCGATCCACCGGCAGAGGTCCGCCGGTGCTACAGCATCGAGATTGGGTGTAGCTCGGGCAGACCCCTGCCCGGGGATCGGGTATGTTTCATGAGAGGGCTGGCTCGACGAGTCCCCCGACCCGCTCGGGGCCTTGAGCTCGTCGAAACCGCCGGCCGCGATGATTGAGGTAAGGCTGACTCGGTGAGTCAGCCGGATCTTGATCCATGCATTAATCGCGGCCGAGGCACAGCCTCAGCTCTACCGCGATCTCCTCTGCCAATTCCCACTTGGCACTTGTTACTTGGTCCTTGTTACTTCGCCCAATGCTCTCGCGCCGAATCATTCCCTGCCTCGACGTCACCGCCGGCCGCGTGGTCAAGGGCGTGCGTTTCCAGGAGCTCCGCGATGCGGGCGATCCGGTCCAGTGCGCCAAGGCCTACGATGCCCAGGGCGCCGATGAGCTCGTCTTCCTCGATATCACCGCTTCCAGCGACGGCCGGAAGATCATGCACGACGTCGTCTCCGCCACCGCCGAGCAGTGCTTCATGCCTCTCACCGTCGGCGGCGGGTTGCGCTCCGTGGCCGACATCGAGGCCATGCTCAAGGCCGGCGCCGACAAGGTGTCGCTCAACACCGCCGCGATCAAGGATCCGGAGCTGATCCGGGCCGCGTCCGACCGCTTCGGCGCGCAGTGCATTGTCCTCGCGATCGACGCCAAGCGCGAACCCGACGGCAAGTCCTGGCGCGTCTACACCCACGGCGGCCGCAACCCCACCGATCTCAACGCCGTGGACTGGGCCCGTCGCGCCGTCGAACTCGGCGCCGGCGAGATCCTGCTCACCAGCATGGACGCCGACGGCACCCAGGCCGGCTACGACTGCGACCTCACCCGCGCGGTCAGCGACGCCGTGCCCGTCCCAGTCATCGCCAGCGGTGGCGCCGGCACGCTGCAGCATTTCGCTGATGTGCTTGACGACGGCCACGCCAGCGCCGTGCTGGCCGCCAGCCTCTTTCACTTCGGCACCTTCACGATCCCGCAGGTGAAGGACTACCTCGCCGGGCACCAGGTGCCCGTCCGGCGGTAGCAACTCGTTCTCGTTTTCGTTCTCTTACTCGTTCTCATTCTCGGATATCCGATCCGTCTGAACCGCGGATTCCGTAGATTGACGCTGATTTATATTTCCGGATGAAGGCACGCGGGCAGCACCAGATCTCATTCGAGATGTAGTCCAGGTGCCCTCAACCGTAGATTCCATCGCATCTCAAGTGAGCCCCTCCGATCCCAACCACCCCGGCCCGATCCTGTTCTACGACGGGGAATGCGGTCTGTGCCAGCGGCTCATCCGGCGTCTGCTGGCACTCGACCAGCGCGGCGGGCTCCGCCTCGCCCCGCTGCAAGGCCCGACTGCCCAAGCGTGGCTGCGCGAGCGCGGCCTGCCGACCAAGGACTTCCAGTCGCTGATCTTCCTCCCGGAGGGCCTGCGGGGCCGATGCGGTCACCTCCGCAAGACCGACGGGGTCATCGCGGCCCTCCATGCCAGCGGCCATCCCCGCATGGCCCGCTACCTCAGGCTGGTCCCCCGCAAGGTGCGCGATACGGGCTACCAATTTGTGGCCCGGTTGCGGCACAGCGTCTTCGGTGCCTGGAAAACCGGCCAGCCCATGCGGCCGGAGTGGAAGTCACGTTTTCTGGCGTGACGCTCCGACAGGGCGCGCGACTCCCTCGTCCAAGCTCGGGGCCCTGAGTCTGTCGAAGGGCTCCGTCGAGGCGACCCTACCGCATCATTGCGTCTGCCGCCGAAGAATCCACCGGTCTCGCGAAAATCGCCAGGCTGTCGGCCACGGATCGACCGGCCGGGTTGTCAGAGGACACATTCACCCACTCGGCCACCTTCGTCTTCGGATTTTCCATCGCGAGAGAACTGGAGCCGCCGCCGTCGAGATTCAGCGCATCAACCACGGCGTAGTCCTTGATCAGCAGATCGGCCACCTCGCCAACCGTCATGCCCTGACTACCCCCGGCGCGGTCCACCACGAGAATCACCAGCGTCTTCCCGTCGCGGGTCAGCCCGATCGCCGTCCGGGCGTTCACCGCGTCATACCACGATCGCTCGTTGCGGTAGTTGCCCGGCCCGCCGGGGGTCAACAGCCCGCCGGGATGAGTCGCATCGAGGTAAACCGGAATCGTCTTCTCTCCCTTGGTCACGATCTGCGCGGAGCCGCTCAGCGCATTCCAGATCGTCACCGGCTCCAGCACCTTCCGGCGCTCCGGGTCAGAGGGGTCGAGATGCACGAACGAGGCCAGGTTCTTCGGGTCGAGGTTCAGCGCCGGCACGTGCTTCACCAAGGCGTAGGACTGCACCGGCTCCTCGAAAGGCGCGAAGACCTTGCCGCCCGACGCCGCGAAACCCACCACCGAGGCGTCCATCTGCGGCGAAGGAAACGGCAGGAAGTAATGCCCATTCACCGCCAGTTGTGCCTTCTCCTGCCTCAGGTACTCGAGCGTCGTCTGGCGCACCGTGTCGAGCGATCCGGACGGCGGCGTCAGCTTGAAGGAGAGGCCCGGCGACGTGAGATCGACCTGCACAATGTGGATCGTCACGGCGCGCGGTGCCGTCTCGGTGCGCTTGGTCAGGGTGATCCCGGCAAACGGCTTGGTGACCTCGGTCGCGCCAAAGAGCGATGTTACAGCAAACAGTCCGACCAAAACTAACGTCACCAATAAACGGGGCGGCTGGCACGCGACACCAAGGGGCATGGCGGGATTATGTTTTGGAGCCGGTTTTCGGGCAAACGGAAACTGGGTTCACACCGATAAACAGAGTTCACAGAGAATAGACGGTAGGGGCGCGTGTCCCACGCGCCCTCGATCCAGGGCATGTGTGGACACATGCCCCTACCCTTCTCAGCTCTCCGTGCTCTCTGCGTCTCCGTGTGCCAAAATCCGAGAGAGTAACCCTACCACACCAGCGCCAGACACGTGATCCCGCCGTCCGCCGCGCCGAACTCCGACATCGGCGTACTGAGCACCTTGAAGCCGCGCGCCTGCAGGGCCGCCGTCGTCCGCGGGTGCCCCTCGGGCAGGATCACACAGTCGCCCGTGCCGAGGGCATCGGCGGCATGGGCCTCCTCGGGCGGTACGACAATCACGTCGTAGCCGGCAAACTCGGGGTGTCCGGCATAGTCCGCCAAGGCCAGCAGGGTGTTATGCCCAACGTAGGTCACGGCGCTCAGCAGATGCAGATATTCTGTCACGGGTGTGCCCGAGACCTTCACTCCCGCGGGCGCCAGCTGCTGCGCCAGTTGCCGGATGCCCTCGGCATTGGTGCGCGCGGATTCACCCACCAGGAGGCGGTCCGGCAGCAGCAGGATGTCGCCGCCTTCCAGCGAGCCCGGCGTCGTAATCACCGTCGTGGGAAAACGCGCGCGCAGCCAGTCCGTCACCAGCGCCGGCTCGCCGGCGCGGGCCGCGGCCCCCATCCGGCAGACCACCGCGCGGCCGGCCACGATCAACGCCGGATCCTGCCTGAAGCAACTGTCGGGCAGTTCCTCGGACACCGGCAAAGCCTCGACGCTGAAACCCGCCGCCCGGAGTACATCGCAATACGACGCGTGCTGCCGGCGCGCACGCACCGGGTCGATCCGGGCGCCGGTGCTGCTGATGGCCTGGGCGAAACTGTCACCCGGCGGCCGGACCAGCGCATGCGTGTAGGTGTTCGGTCCGCGCTTCATCTCCGGTGTCACCGAGGGTCTTTCGGGGAATTCTGCCGGAGGAACACCACGAGCACGGCCGCCCCGATGATATCCACGATTCCCAGCCCCAGTCGCGCCGGGAGCGGCAGCCGCTTCAGCAAGAGCATGATCGCTATGCCGCCGAAAAAGAGCACGGCGGACATGACGATCAGGATCGTCCTTTGGCGGCCGGTCAGCGGCACAACGGTGAGCTCGGGAGAATTTTCAGGCATGGAAAGAAGACAAGAGATGGCCGCAAAAAGGCGCAAAAGGCACAAAAAATACAGATTCGGAAGTTAACTGCCGATTCCTCGGATATACGGCAGGCGCTCTCTGCATCCGGCATCCATCGGTGTCGCATCTGCACTAACTCCGTTTTTGTGCCGTTTGCGTCTTTTTGCGGCCATTCTCATGGTCTCGGACCTTGTCAGCTCCGCGCGATCGGCAGCACGATCCGCATGGTGGTGCCCTGCGGACCGGTCGCCACCAGCTGGATGTCGCCATAGTGGCTGAGCAGGATGCGCTTCGCGATCGCGAGTCCCAGACCCGTGCCGTCGGGCCGGCCGGACAGGAACGAATCGAAGACGCGCGCCTGCAGGTGCTCCGGGATGCCGGTGCCGGAGTCCGTGATGTCGATCGTCGCGAACGGCGCGCCGTTCCGTTCCTCGGTGCCAAGCGCCACCGTGATCGCCCCGCCGTCCGGCATGGCCTGGGTCGCGTTGATGATCAGGTTCAGCAGCACCTGCTGGATCTGGCCCTTGTGCCCGTCGATCAGCAGCGGCCGCTCCGGTGGCGAGGCGTGCACCTGGATCTTGCCTTGCGCCAGCTTGAGCCGGACGAGCAGGAGCGTGTCGTCGACGATCTCCGCCAGGTTCCAGCGCGAATGCAGGCTCGACGAGCCCTTGGCGAAACCAAGAACGCGCGTGACGATCGCCTCGAGCTGGTCGAGTTTTTCCCCGATCAGCCTGACATCGGTGCGGCGCGGGTCGCCCTCGGGGAAGTCGAGGTTCAGGTAACCATAGAGCAGCTTGATGACCGTGAGTGGATTCCGGATCTCATGGGCGATCTCGGCCGCGAGCAGGCCAAGGGTGGTCAGCTGCTCGTTCTTGCGCAGCGATTCCTCGCTGCGAAACACCCGGGTGTAGAGGCGCGAGTTCTGCAGCGCCACCGCCGCCAGGCTCGCGAGGGCGGCAGTCAGCCGCTTCTCGTCGTTGTTGAACCGGTGCACCCGGTCCGTGAAGACCGCGAGCACGCCGATCACGTCCTTCGACTCCAGCATCGGCACGGCGAGGACCGACTGCAGCACGACGTCGCGCGGGAGGTCGATCAGGTCCGCGAACTCGGGTGCCTGGATATGGGAGTGCTCGACCGGCCGGCGGGTGCGGATCACGACCGCCGCCAGGCAGGAATCGAGCGGCATCTCGTCGGCCGGCCAGGCTGCCGGGTTGTCACCGGCCAGGGCGGCGACCCGTACCGTGCGCCGCTCCGGGTCGAGCAGGTAGAGGGCACAGGCCCGCGCCTGCATGATTTGCCGGGCGTCGCGGGTCACGCTCTCGAAGAGGTCCCGCGGCTCGAGCTTGGTGACGAGCGCCTGGCCGATGGAAACGAGGGATTCGAGCTGGCGGGCCTTTCCGTGCAGATGACGCAGCTGCCAGATGCGCTGGATCCCGGCGGTGGCCTCATCGGTCAGCAGGATCAACAAGGCCAGGTCGACCTCGTTGAAGCTCCCGACCTTATCCGAATCGACATTGATCACGCCGATGATCTGGCCGCCGGCCCCCACCATCGGGACGGCCATCTCGGCCTGCACACTCGGGCGGACCCGCACGTAACGAGTGTCGGTGGCGACGTCCTTCACCAGCAGCGGCTTGCCATGGAACGCCACCCAGCCGGTGATTCCCTGCCCGGGCCGCAGGTTCACCTCGGCATAATCCGCGGGCAGGCCGACCTGCACCTCGATCACCAGCCGGCCCGAGTCCGGGTCGACCAACGCAATCGAACCGGACCCCGCTTCGAAGGTCTCCGCGATGACCGCCAGAATGGCCTTCAACGCCTCGTGCGGATCCTCGGTCCGGCCCACGAGTGCGCTGATGCGATAGAGCGCCGGGTAGGCCCGGGCATCCGTCAAGGCGTCCATGCCGCGGAGTCACCCAAGTCGGGCTGCGCTGCGCAAGGCAATCCCAACCATAGGCCCCATAGGACCAATGGAATGCCCCGGACTGCGCCCCAAAGCTACTTTAGCTCCAGCGTCATCACCACCGGCCGATGATCGCTGCCTTCCGCCACGCCCGCGCCGTCGAAGATCCGGGCCTTACCGCCCACGATCGCTCCTTTGAGCGCGGCGGAGACCAGCAGGTGGTCGAAGCGCGAATAGCTTTCCTCCCGCGCATAATGATAGGTCCAGGTTTCGCTCCGGCTGTCGGCCGCCGGCACCAGCGCGCCCACCGTGGTCGCGCCGCGGGCCAGCATCCGCTCCATCGTCCTGCTCGAGGGGCCGTCGTTGAAATCGCCGGCAATCACGAAGCGCGCCCGCGCCGGGTCCGGGAAACGCTGCAGGATCCGGTCGCGGACCGCCCCGGCTTCCGCGGCCCGGCGGCCCTCGGACTGCGGATCCTCGGTCCGCTCTGTCAGCCGGCTTTTCAGGTGCACCGCGAAGAGCGTCACTTCCCCGCCGCCGGCCTCGACGACGACCTCCAGCAGGCCGCGCTTCACACTCTCCGTCGCGCCGAGATAACCGAAGGTGAGATTGGCATGGGGCACGATGCGCTTCAACGGGCGGCGAGAGAGCACGGCGACGTGACGCTCCCCATCCGGGCCGTCGAGCAGGGCGCGGTGCGGGTAATCGAGCCCCTCCGCCCGCAGGTCCAGCGCGAGCTCCTCCAGATAAGACGCATCGCCCATTTCCTGCATCACGAGCAGATCGGCCCCGAGCGCGCGGATCACGCCGCGCAGGGCGACTTTTTCCTTCTCCGGCTTGGGGTAATCCGTCCGGTAGCCGACGGCAGTGACCCGTCCCACCGAGCCATAGTTTTCGACGTTGTACGTGGCGATCGTGAGCGTCTCGGCGCGGAGAGCCACCGAGGCGAAAACTGCCAGCCCCAAACCCAAGACAGTTTTAACCACGGATTTCACAGATGGCACGGATGCGGCGAAAGCGGATCGGAGTTCTTATCGGTGTAATCCGTGGGATCCGTGGTTAAGAAATCCGAGGCTATTTCCCCAAGGCCCGCTCCCGCTCGGCAATCGTCGGGTGCGAATAGTGAAACGCGCTGTACCATGGGTGTGGCGTGAGATTGCTGAGGTTCTTCTGGGCCAGCTTGCGCAGCGCACCGATCATCGGGACCGCGCCACCGACCGCGTCGCGCGCGAAGGCATCGGCCTGGTACTCGTGCCGCCGCGAGAGCAGGTTGGTCAGCGGCGAGAGCCAGAAGGTGACGGTCCCGCTAAGCAGGCCGAAGAGCAGGAAGGAGGGCGCCTGCTCGAAGCCCGGAAACCCGAACGCCTCGTTGAACTCCGGGTTGTCGGTCAGCCAGGCAATGCTGAAGAAACCGGCCGCAGTGAGCAGCGCCGAGAGGCCGATCATCCGCGGGATGTGCCCGAGCCGGTAATGCCCGATCTCGTGCGCCAGCACCGCCTCGAGTTCCTCGGGCGTGAGTTGGGCAATCAGGGTGTCGTAGAGCACGATGCGGCGGAAACGGCCAAAGCCGGTGAAATAGGCGTTGGAGTGACCCGAGCGCTTCGACCCATCGATCACGTCGATCGTCCGGGCGCGGAAACCGGCCTTTTCCGACAAGGCCATCAACCGGGTACGCAGCGGTCCCTCGGGCAGCGGGGTGAGCTTGTTGAAGAGCGGCAGGATGAGCTTCGGGTAGAGCACCATCATGAGAAGCTGGAAACCGAGCAGCACCCCGGCGCCCCAGATCCACCACACCGCGCCGGTCCATTCGACCAGCAGGAGCAGCAGCCAGAGCAGTGGAAAGCCGATCGCGAGGGCCAGCAGCAGGCCCTTGACCTTGTCCGCAGCCCACAGCCCCGCGCTGCTGCGGTTGAAGCCGTACCGCTGCTCGATCCGGAACTGGCTCCACCAGTCGAACGGGAGCCCCGGGATGCTCAGCAAAACGCCGGCAAGGATAAGGAACAGCGCGTCGTCCCACATGGCGGAAGGCTCGGCCCAGGCCGAGGTCTCGGCAAACAGCGCCGGCAGCACGCCGCCGAAAACGACCATGGCCAGCACCAGCGTGTCGAACAGGCCGGACACCGCTCCGAACCGGGATTTTTCCAAGGTGTAAGCAACCGACTTGGCGTAGGTGGCGCCGTCCATGATCGCGGCCGCCGCGGGCGGCGGGGTCCGGGCATGCCGCCTCACCTCCGCCCGGTTGAGCCCATCGAGCCAGAGCTCCGTGAGAAGCCGGATCACCATCAATGCCGCCGCGATTGCCAGGATCATGCCCCGAATCCAACGACTTTGCCCCGCACGCCAACGGAAAACTGCAGCCAGCTCCGAGCCTTTTTTGCCACCGAGGCACAGAGCCCGCAGAGTACGGATGATTTGCTTCCGAAACCAAACAACGAGGCTCGGGCTCCGTGAGCTCTGTGCCTCGGTGGCAAAAACCGGTTTGGAATGATCGCACATATTCGCCCTTCCCCCCACCCGCCATCCGCCGTTTCCTCTGGCGGACACATCCCCTCTTGGAGCCGCCACTACCCACGCTTTCCCTGTCTGAAGTCGAGCCGACCGCGCTCGCCGAGCTGTTCACGCGCTGGGGTTTCAAGCCCAGCCACGCCGCCCGGCTGCTTCGGCGTTATTACGCGGCCGGCGCCCTCGATGACACCGTCACCCAGGGTTTGCCCCTTGGCCTCGGCGCGCGGCTGCGGGCCGAGTTTGGAGTCGAGACCTCCACCCTTGCCCAGCGCCAGGTCGCGGGTGATGGCACGACCAAGCTCCTGCTTCGCCTCGCCGACGGGCGCACGGTGGAATCGGTGCTGATGCCCGACTTCCGCGCCGATCGCGCCGCAGGGTGCATTTCCTCCCAGGTCGGCTGCGCCATGGCGTGCGATTTCTGCGCCACCACGAAGTCCGGCTTCGAGCGCAACCTCACCTCCGGCGAGATCGTCGCGCAGTTCCTCACCCTCCGCCGCGAGGCCCACGCGGTGGGCCGCCGGCTCCAGACGGTTGTCTTCATGGGCATGGGGGAACCGATGCTCAACCTCGACGCGGTGCTCGCGGCCGTCCGCCGGCTGGGGGAAAACGGCCTCGGCGGGCTCGGCTGGCGTCAGATCACCGTCTCCACCGTCGGCATCGTCC
>CAMDOO010000030.1 GCA_945903545.1 Opitutus sp. GAS368
GTCGATCCTGGGGTGCGGCAGCTTCCCTCCGGGTGGCCCCGCGCCAGATCGGCGCGATCACCGCTCGCGATGCGAGCGGGCTTCTTCCAATCCTCCGCCGATGGCCAATCGCGCGGATCACGCGCGGGGGCAAGTAGACTTTTGCTGGAAGTGGAATGCTTCCAGCAAAAGTCCTTCCGACTTTTCCGACCTTGGCTTCTTCGCGTCTTGGCGTGCCAAACTTCCGGGGATCGTTCCGGTTATGGGTCTCTTTGCAGCCAAACTTGCCGACATATTTCCCGGGATCGGGAACCCTAATCCGGTTTTATCCGTTAGATCCCGCTTCGTTCCGCAGCTCCGGAACTACGCAGGACACGGTCCGCGTTTAAAAAAATCCGGGGTTCGAAACCCGAACACCAACGACGCTCGGACTCCGTGCTCTCTGTGTCTCTGTGTGCCCAACATCCGGGGATCGTTTCCGTTTATGCGCCTTTTGCGCCTTTTTGCGGCCAACCCTTCCGGGGCTGTCATCCCTCCTTCGTTCTGCGAGCTTCACAGGGCGGATCGTATCGGTCTTCGGTCATCAGCTTCCTGGCCCGTTGCCCGCGGGCGGCCATCGCGGGATCTCAGATTTCAGATTTCAAATCTCAGATTCCGTCCTACCGGGTCGGGCTGCGCAGCAGGCCATCCGCCCGCTCGAGGTTGTTCCGCGCGCCAGTGAAGCCCGGGTCGAGCCGCACCGCCTCGGCGAACTGGGCCCGGGCCTCGGCCAGCCGTCCGAGCTGGGCGAGCGCGATGCCGTAGGCGTTGCGCCACGGCGCCGCCGCCGGCTCGAGCCGGATCAGCTCGGCGTACTGGGCGACCGCCTCGGGCAGGCGGTTCAACTGCGTGAGGGCCATGGCCAGGTTGGCGCGCGCCCCCGGGTGGTCGGGCCGCTCCCGGACGAGCGCAATGAGTTCCTGCTCCGCGGCGTCCATCCGCCCGCTTTGCAGGAGGGCAAAGGTGAGATCCAGGCGGATCTCCCAGTCCCCTGGTTTCCGCTGCAGCGCCTCCCGGAGGGCCGTGATCGCCTCGGGAAACCGCCCCGTGTCGCCCAGGGCCCGGCCGAGGTTGGCCCACGCCCCGATGAACGAGGGCAGCAGCTGGACCGCGAGGTCGTACTGCTCGGCGGCCTCCGCTGGTTTCTGCAGCGCCATGAGGGCGCTGCCGAGGTTGTTGTGGAAACTCGCCATCTGCGGGTCGAGCCGTACGGCCTCGGCGAAGCGCGCCCGGGCCTCCTCGGTTCGCCCCTCCGCCGCGAGTGCGATGCCAAGGTTGTTGTACGCATGCGGGTTTTCCGGCCGGTGCGCGACGGTGGCGGTCCACAGTGCAAGACTGGATTGATAATCGGTGTTCCGCCGCCACGTCAGCCCGCCCCAGGCGAGCGCGAGCACGGTGCCGCCCGCGACGGCGATCCTGAGGGCCCCGCGGCGCTGCGCTTCCGGCCGGCGCCCGATCCACCGTGCTAGTCCCGCAACCCCAAGGATGATTACCGGGGCGAGGGCGAGGTACAGGCGATGCTCGGAAAGGGTCTGCCGGTTGGCCGGCACCAGGCTCGTGGGCGCCAGCACCGCGAAGAACCAGCCGGCGAGAAAGCCGGCGACCGGCTTTTTCCAGAGGAGCCAAAGGGCGCCGAGCGCGAGGGCGGCGACGGCCAGGACGGCGGGCAGGGTGGCTAGCGGGCTGTCCGGGAAGATTGCGCCGTAGTCGAAGATCAGCGGGTGCGGCCAGGCGATGAGCCGCAGGTAGTGCAGGATGGCCGGGCCCTGCGTGAACAAATATTCGCCGAGCGAGACGCTGAGGCCGAGGCCCATCGAGCCGCCGCGGTCCTGGGTCGAGAGCACCAGCGCGCCGAGCAGGAGCCAAGTCGCCCCCAGCCCGATATAATAGAACCGGCGCCGGTGCCACGCGGCGGCGATCGTGCCGCTGACAAACGCGCGGTCGAACAGCAGCACCAGCACCGGGGCCGAGACCATCACCTCCTTGGTTGCCATGCCCGCCAGGCAACAGGCGAACGACGCGGCCAGCCAGGCCGGCCGGGACCCGGCCGCCACCCCGCGCACGAAGCAGTAGAGCGTCAGCAGATAGAGCAGTCCCATCAGCGACTCCGCGCGCTGGATCACGTAGGTGACCGACTCCGTCTGCAGCGGATGCAGGCCCCAGAGCAGCGCCACCACGAGGGCGAAGGTGACGGCTGCCGACGGAGGGCAGAGGGCAGGGGACAGAGGACTGATCTCCGGGGCTGTCCTCGGTCGTCCGTCGTCCGTCCTCTGCAATAGCAGCGTGCGCCGCACCAGCCCGAAAAGTGTCAGCACCGCCGCGAGGTGGATCGCGAGGTTCACGACATGGTAGCCGGTCGGATTGAGCTCACCCGCGGCGTAGTTGAGGGCGAGCGTGACATTCACCAGCGGACGCCCGCCGACGGTCTGGCCATCGGCGAACGGCGGCGAGAGCACCGCCCCGGGGTCGGCCAGGCGGCGGATTGTCGGGTTCTCGACGATCGCCTCCACGTCATCGAAGACGAACGGCCCCCCGAGGCTGTTCGCGTAGGCGGCAAGCAGGGCAAAGACGATCAGCGCCAGCGCGATGAGCGTGTGGCCGCGGGAGGAAGGTTGGGTTTCGACCGCGGGGGGCATCAGCGGGGAGGGGGGCAGCGCAAGGGAACCAACGGTTTGCCGCCGATGCCGTCAAGGCGCGTGAGCTTCAAACCAGGTTTTGCCACCCGTCTTCGTCCCGCATGCGCGGGACTTCACCGAGGCAGGCAGAGGCGCGGAGTTCACCGAGCCCAAGCCTCGTTGGTTTGATTCGGAATTATTGGCCGCAAAAAGGCGCAAGCAGCGCAAAAACATCCCGGAGGTTTCGATCCCCGGAATTATTTTTTGCCACAGAGCCCAAGCCTCGGGTTTGGGTTCGAGCCACCCATCCATCCAATCTCTGTGCCTCTGTGGCAAAAAAGGTTTGGGATCGATCCGGTGGGGGAGGCACTGCCGCAGCGGCGATTTCAAATTTCAGATCTGAGATTCGGGGATCGGGCGGAGATGTCATCTCCGCCGCGATGACACCGATTCGGAGGACATGACATGTCCGCCCTACCCACATGAGGACACTATGCTGCGGCGGCGACTCCGGATCTGAAATTTGAAATCTGAAATTCGCCCGCCCGGCTCACGGCTTGGCCTTGCCGGCCTCCAGCTCCCTCAGCCGCTTCCGCGCGAGATAGCCGTCGGGCGTGTTGGGGTAGGCGGCCACGACCTCCTGGTACTGGGCGATTGCCTCGGGGAGTTTCTTTTGGCCCTCAAGCACCCGGGCCTTCACGTAGGCGGCCTCGGAGCGGACCTCGGGCGGCAGGTCGGGTCGTTGCGCGAGTTTCTCGACCTCCGCCATGGCGTCGTCGAATCGCTCCTTCTTGATGTCATCGTAAGCCAGCATCAGGCCGCTCGCCTGCAGGTTGAGCTTGATCGTCGCGCAACCCGGCCCGGCTAGGGCGGTGAGCAGGGCGATGGCCTGCAGGGCGATCGCAAATTTGAAATCTGAAATCTGGAATTTGCCGGTCGGCATCAGGTTCCTCGACGTGCTCATGGCTTGGACAGCAGGGCGATGGCGGCGGTGAGCTCGGGGTCCTCGTCCGCGCGCAGCTGGGCCAGGGTCGAAACCGGGATCTCGATGTCGGGGGCGAGCCCCTCGCCCTCGAGGCGCTTGCCGCCCATCGTGATCACGTCGAGCTCGCTGATCTGCACCATGCCCTTGTCGGGCAGGCTCGTCTGGACGGCGGCGAGCAGGGCCCCGGCGGTGCGGCGCCCGATGATGGTGGCGCGGCCTTTTTCCTGCAGGGCTGAGGAGAGGATCTCGGCGGCGCTGGCGGTCTGGGGTCCCGTGAGCACGGCGAGCCGGCCGGCGTAATTGGCCGAGCCCAGCATCAATGAGGCCCAGCGGAAACGCTCCCCCTTCTGGTCGAGCGTCACGAACACTGGCACCGCCTCCGGGAAGAATTCCCCGACGGCAAACAAGGCCGAGGCGATGAGCCCGCCGCTGTTGTGCCGCAGGTCGAGCACGATGCCCGGCGCGGTCCGGTGCCGCTCCAGCTCCTTGCTCAGCCAACGGGTGGCGGGAAGGTTGAAGCCGTCGAACCGGATGTAGACCAGCCCGCCGGAAAGCTCGCGGACCTCGAGCCGCGCGGTGGGGAGCGGCTGCACCTCGAGGTCGAGCACGACGGTCTGCCCCTCGGGCGTGAGGAATTCCCAGCGCACCACCTGCCCGGGTTTCTGGGTCGGGCGGCTGTAGCGCTCGCCGAGCTCCATGCCGTCGCGCTTGACGGCGATCCAGCCCGGCTTGACCCCGGCCCGCGCGGCGGCGCCGCCCGGGTTCACGTCGGCGATCAGCCAGGCGTCGTTCACCCGCCGCAGGGTGATCCCGACGATGGCCCGCTGGCCGGCGCGCTCCTCGCTGGCGTCGCGCGGCTCGATCGCCGCGGTGTGCGAGTCGTTCAACCGGCCCAGCATCTCGTTGATCGTCTGGTAGAGCGTGCGGGTATCAACTGCCGCGGTGGCGCGCGGCCCGTAGGTGCGGGCGAGGTCATTCCAGTCGAGGCCGTTGAAGGACGGGTCGTAGTGCTTGCGGTGCACCTGGTCCCACACCGTGTCGAACACCCGCAGGTTGGCCGTCGCCCGCGCGACTTCCGCCTTGGGCAGAGAGGCGGCATCCACCCGCGGCGCCGGCGAAACCGGCACGCGCACCGAGACGCACCCGCCCCCGAGCAGCAGTAATCCCGCGAGCAGGGTCAGCGCCGGATGGCGGATGGCCTTTGGTAGATGGCAGATGGGAGATGGGGCTTTCGGATCTGACATCTGAAGCAGGGAGATAGTCGTCGGGGGGCTTCAAACCCAAGCCGTTTTTTGCCACCCGTCTTCGCTGCGCTTTGCCGAGGCAAGCAGAGGCACAGGGAAACTGAGTTTGGATGGATTGGTGGTTCGATCCCAAACCCGAGGCTTGGGCTCTGTGAACTCCGCGCCTCTGCCTGCCTCGGCGAAGTCGCGCGCATGCGGGACGAAGACGGGTGGCAAAACCAGGTATGAAAACCGCCTTCGCTCTTGCCTCTCAGCCGAAGCTTACCGCCTCAGCAGAATATTTCCCAAGCTCTGGATCCCGCCGTCCGCCGGGCGCGCGAGGATCAGCAGCCGCGGCGCGGGGTCGCCGTTCTTGTACTTGGTCGTGACGATGTGCGAAACCCCGCGGACGGGGGCGATCAGGCTGAAATCCGCCGTGACCTCCACGTAGCCGATCATTTTTCCGGCCCGGTCGACCTCGACGCGGACATTGGTCGGGCTGGCCCCCACCTCGGAGCCGTTCATCGAAATCATCGCCCCGGTCGGCTTGGACTCGACACTGATGCTGGCCATGAGTCCCGCCGGCGCGGCGACATCGGCCTCGGTGCTCTCATCGTAATGCTTCCCGAGCGACCCACAGCCTGCGAGGCCGGTCACGGCCGCAACCGAGGCCAGGGCGATCCAGAATCCATGTCTCATGGGGTGGGGGTGGGACGAATTTCCGGGGCAGCGAACGCCCCAATCGGCCAGCAATTCCCCGGGGCGTCAATGACAGGGGAAATCGAAATGGTGTATGTTCTGAAAGATTGTCCCATGCAGACCGGAGGTTTTGAATCACGGATTGCGCGGATAAAACCGGATTAAGATTTCGATCCACGAGCTCCAACCCCGGATTTTTCTGCCACAGAGACACAGAGACACAGAGACACAGAGACACAGAGACACAGAGCCTGAGACTGGTTCTTTTGGTTCGGAGTTTGTCACGCCAAGACGCGAAGGCGCCAAGGTCGATCCTGGGGTGCGGCAGCTTCCCTCCGGGTGGCCCCGCGCCAGATCGGCGCGATCACCGCTCGCGTGGCGAGCGGGCTTCTTCCGATCCTTCGCCGATGGGCCAACCGCGCGGATCACGCGCGGGGGCAAGGGGACTTTTGCTGGAAGCGGAATCCTTCCAGTAAAAGTCCTTCCAGCTTCTCCGACCTTGGCGTCTTCGCGTCTTGGCGTGCCAAACTTCCGGCGATCGTTCCGTTTATGCGCCTCTTGGAGTCGGGAAAGGGGTTGGGCCGCGCATTGTCACATTTTCCAACCGCATCCCAAAAATGTGATAAAGTACGGCCCAACCCCTTGGCTCGGCCCCCTTGGCTCGGCCCGAATCGCCAATGACGAACGGTGATGGTGCAACGCTTCCCTACTTCAAATACGACGGCAGGTCGTCGGCGGATGCGTGGGGCTCGGCGGGCGGCAGAGGTGACGCGGCGCCTTTGGTCATGAGTGGGCCGGGTTGCTGGCGCGCGGCTTGGCGCAGCGTGGCCAGCTCGGCGAGGCGCGTGTTGCGGAACCGCTGCTGGCGCGCGGCGTTGGTGCGGCGTTTCTCGTCGAGTGATTTGGCAGGGCGGCCGGGGCGGAGGGAGAGGGGAAGGTCGACCGCGGGCGTGAAGATATTCCGCTGCTTGAAGGCCTGGGGGGAGTGGTTGAGCGCCAGGGTGAGCAATGCCGGGCTGTTTGCGGCTGGGTCGAAGATCGGAGAGGGTGCGGTGCGCTCGGGGGCATGGGCCCAGGCGGGGGTGTGGATGCTGGTCTGGTTGGCGAGGTGCTCGGCGTAGGCGGCCAGCCAGGCGTCGGCGGCGTGGCCGTCGGGGAATTTCTCCCGCAGGGGCTCGGGTTTGTCCGCGATCGCGGCGGCGGCTTGGGTGCGCGATGATACCCGACGCAATGCCTGCAGCCAGTCGCGCAGGTGCCGGCTGAAGTCGTCCTGTGACGTGGATCGGGCGGCAATCTCCCGGAGCGTCGTGGGGTAGGGGATCATGAGGGAGGCGTGGGGCGCGGATGCCATGAATCCGAGCCGTTATGATGCTTGGTTGGGCTGATTTGGATGGGGGATCCGATCGGAATAATAAAGCGTTACGTAACGAGAAAAGCAATTATAGTTCCTGGGTGCCACCCGAGAGATTCGGCCGCTCCCCATGGCCGGTTTGGCCGTAAAGCGGCCATCTACGGCCATCATAGGGGCGCTTTCGGCCTCAATTCGGCCTCAATTCGGCCTTAAAGCGGTGGCCTAGGGGAGGGGATTTTCGGCAAATATCAGATCTCAGATCTCAGATTTGAGATTAGAAATGCCCGCAGACCAATCGTCGGTGCTCTCCGTGTCCTCCTGTTAAAACCGCCCGGGGCCCGCCCCCATAAATTTTGACGCCCCGGCGGGAATGGGTATCCGTGGACCATGAGCCCCGTCCGAATTTGGAGCCTTTTGGCGTGCCTTGCGCTGGCCGGGGTGGCGTGGGCGGCGGAGCCGGCGCCCGCCGACCTGCCCGCCTCCTTCACGCTGGTGCGGGCTCCGTGCGACGACTTTTGCCCGGGCTACACCGTCTCGATCTCGAGCGATGGGACCGTGGTGTTCGACGGGCGCGAATGGGTGACGTGGCAGGGCTTGGCGACCAAGCAGGTGCCGGTGGCCCGGCTCGCGCCGCTCTTGCAGAAGCTGCGCGACATCAATTTCTGGCAGATCGACGGCAAGGGCGACGGGCGCGTCATGCTGCCCAACGGCACCGTCACGCTGACCCTCCCGCCCAATCGGCCGGTGTATTCCGTGACGGTTTTCCAGGGCGACAAATCCAAGCAGGTGCAGGGAATCACCGGCGGCCGCTACGCCGAGGGCGATCTCCCGGAGCTCATCGACCAGGTCGCGGACATCGCGGACTGGATCGAGCGCAGCACTCGCAAGTACGGCGACCCTGCCAGTGCCCGGGTCGCACCCGTGCCGCCGACCAGTGGAGTCGCGCTCGCCCTGCCTGCCACGCCGCAACCCGCGTCCCCGACCGTGCAGCCCTCGACCCCGCCTCCGGCCCCACGTTCCAACCGGGTCCTCACCGCCATCGTGGCGGCCCAGGGCAATCAAGGCATGGTCACCACCCCGGGACAGGCCCCGACACTCGTCGGGTCCACGTCTGACGGCGGCAGCTTTGTCACCGCCCCGGGACAACCCCCGACCCGGGTCGTGCTCACGCCCGGTGGCGGCAGCATGATCATCACGTCCGGCGAGGCGCCGACCACCGTCATGCCGATTGCCGGCGGGGGAACCCTCATCACGCCCCCGGGCCAGCCGCCGTCGACGATGGTGCCCACCCCGGGCGGCGGCAGCACGATCTACACGCCCGGCGAAGCTCCGACGATGGTCGTGCCCACCGCCGGCGGCGGGAGCATCATCTATGCGCCGGGCCAGCCTCCGGTTGTGGTTATGCCGACGAATTAGATCGGAGGGTCGGATGTTCAGAGGTTCGGACCCAAAATCTGGTTTTATCCGTTAGATCCGCGGTTAAAAAGGATCGGCACTCTGCGGTCCCTGCGCTCTCTGCGTGAAACAAACCGAGGATCGGAACCGCGATCCGTGAAATCCGCGGTCAAAACGGTTCGACGGCTGGAATCGGGGCCAGCCAAAACAGGATTGATTCACCCGCGGTGACACCCCACGTTCCGCCTTCCCTGCTTCGCCCACTTGGGCTTCGCAGGGCAGGCCCCTCCGCAAAGAGGGCGCAATGGACGCTTAGCTCAGTTGGTTAGAGCACGTGCTTCACACGCACGGGGTCACAGGTTCGAGTCCTGTAGCGTCCACCATGCTTCGCCCGTTGGGCTATGCATGGCAGGCCATTAAGTCGCAGGCCGGCAATTGGCGTCGCTGGCCCTGGAATTAACGGGCGAAGCATGGTGGCCCTGCGAAACCTTCTAGGTGAAGCGGGGCGTAGCCTTTAGGCGAAGCGGGGCTGCAGATCGAAGGGGTTCGCATCTCAAAAAAGTACCCGTTCGGCCACTTTCAGTGAAAGATTCGCCCCATTCTTTCCGTTCTCAGGGGTGCCATGACTTACGTCTATTTGCTCCGAAGCGAATCTCATCCCGATCAAACCTACATCGGCTTCACCCGTGACCTGCGCACCCGTCTTGCCGCGCACAACGCCGGCCTGGGCAAGCACACGGCGAAACACCGTCCTTGGCATCTCGTCACCTACGTCGCTTTCAGCAACCCCTCCCGGTCCCTTGCATTCGAAGCCTACCTGAAATCCCATTCAGGAATCGCGTTCGCCAGAAAACGCCTGTGGTGATTGCCACTCGCCCACGCTTGCCATTTTCGTTGATTCTCCATCGTAAAACAGCCGGCAAAGTAACCGGCAGAAAATGATAGTGATCATTTGATGGAAAAGTTTTAAGTGGCTCATTGATGGGATCTAGTGGTCTTGACTAACCGGCAAAAGAACCGGCAAAAGAACCGGCAAAATGACCGGCAGAATAAGATGCTCTCAAAGACAGCCATCGAACCTGCCATTCCCACCCAAAGGCTTGAGCCGTTGGAACATTTGGCCAGCACCGTCCTGGAGTCATCCGCGCGGCTTTCGGCCAAGATCCGCGAACCACTGCGCGCGGATCTGGCTGAAATCACGCGATGGATGCACGAAGGTTGACGGTGGGTCGTTTCGACCCGGCCCCCGGGCGGATGGCGGATGGTTTGGGGTCAATCCGACGGGGTTGGGACGCTCCTTGTGGATAAAATTGGGGATTTCGCAGGGCCCGGCGGCGAGCGGAGTCGCCGCCCTACCGGGACAAAAAAGGCGCGGGGGCCGAAGCCGCCGCGCCGGGGAGGGAAGGGGGAAGCGGGTTTACTGCTTCACCTGGAAGTCCACCGCGAACTGGGTGGCTTCCCACATGATCTTGAGCTTCACGGTCGGGTTGACCGGGGCCGGCGGGGCGCCTTCGGCCGGGGCGGGGGCCGGGACGTTCTCGAAGGCCATCGCGAACTGCTCGTTGGCGGGGGTCAGCACCGTCTTCACGAGGTCGACCTTCGCCACGTCGGTGGTGGTGTCGACCGGGATGCCCCACTTGCCGATGTTCTTGCTGAACACCAGCTGGGAGGCGCCGGTCTCGACCGGCATCATGTAGAGGGTGTAGCTGCCGGCGGGAACCGTGACGCTGCCGCCGAAGACGAGGTCGACCGGCGTGACCAGCAGGGTGGCCTCATCGGAACCGAGGCGCCAGGCGGCGCCGTACGGGACCAGGCCGCCCCAGATCTTGCGCAGCTCGGTCGAGTTCGGCGCCTTCGTGTAGGGCCGGCCGTAGGTGATCGAGACCACGCGGTTGCTGATATTGGCACTGATGGTCTCGTGCGGGCTCACGCGACCCGTCGATCCCTGCTGGATGCCCACGCCGCGTCCGCGTCCGCCACCGCGGGCGCCGCCACCCATGCCACCGCGTCCGCCGCCGGGGCCACCGGGACCGCCCCCACCCGGACCACCGGGGCCGCCGGGTTGCATCTGGGGAGCGCCACCAGACGCAGGGGGTTGTCCGCCAGGGGCGGGTTGGGCGTAGACACTGGCCGCCGCCAGGGAGGCGAGGGCGAGGAGGAGGCGGATGGGTTTATTCATGGAAGGAAAATCATGGGCCCGCGGTGCGGGCCGGAGATGGGAGATCGGAGATGGGGGGCGGGGGCATTTCAGATTTCAAATTTCAGATTTGAGATTTGAGATGGCCGGTGCAGCCGGCGCGGCGGGGCTTATGGCTGGGAGATTACACTACGGTAACTATTCCGTTGGCCAGAGGGTTTTTGCCGTGTTGGCACAGAGAACATCGAGGTCGGATGGATAAGCTCGGAAACCAAAACCGGATTGGTGGCACGCCAAGATCGCGCTGCGCGCCAAGGCAAAGGACGAGCCAAGGTCGATCCACCAGGATGCTGCCCCAAACCTTGGCCTGGTCTTTGTCCTGGCCTGCAAGGCCTCCTTGGCGTGAACCAAGCCGGAATTTATTCGCACAGCGAATTCAGCTGAATTGGGGCTCGAAACCCAAAGCTCTGAACTCTGAACCCAAAACAGTTACCTGAGGCTCGGGCTCTGCGAGCTCTGGGCCTCCGTGGCAAAAACAGGTTCGTGATCGATCTGCCGGGGGAGAGACTGCTCGTTCACGCTCGCAGCCAACGATCCCTGTCAATCGCGGCCGCCTCGTCGAGGCAGCCCTACCTTAAGTCCACGGTTAAACAGGCTTTTTCCGGCGGGAGAAGGTCCGGCAGATCCCGCAGGTGTGGCCGTCGCAGCCACGGGCGGTGCAGTGCTCGCGGCCGTAGAAGATGATCCGCAGGTGGAGCTGGTTCCAGTGCGCGGTGGGGAAGAGCGCCTTCAGGTCGCGCTCGGTCTGCTCGACGTTTTTCGCGGCGCTGAGCCGCCAGCGCTTCGCGAGGCGGTGGATGTGGGTGTCGACCGGGAAGGCCGGCACGCCGAAGGCCTGCGCCATCACCACGCTCGCGGTCTTGTGGCCGACGCCTGGGAGGGTCTCCAACTCGGCGAAGGTGCGCGGGACTTGGCCGCCGTGATGCTCCACCAGGAGGCGCGAGAGGCCCGCGATCGCCCTGGCCTTGGACGGCGCGAGGCCGCAGGTGCGGATGAGGCCGAGGATCTCGTCGACCGGCACGGTCGCCATCTTCTGTGGCGTGTCGGCGCGAGCAAAGAGGGCGGGGGTGACCAGGTTGACGCGCTTGTCGGTGCACTGGGCCGAGAGCAGCACGGCGATGAGCAGCGTGAAGGGATCGCGATGGTCCAGCGGGACGGGGGTCTCCGGATAAAGCGCGGCCAGCCGGCGGTCCACGTAGGCCGCCCGGGCGGCGCGGTTGGAGTAGGGGTGGGCGGCGGCCAGCGGTGGGAGGTGGTCAATGTCAGCAGCGCCGATGGCGATCAAGGGTGGAGGGTCGGAGGATCTGAGGTTCAGAGGAGCGGAGGTTCAGATGCTCAGATCCTCGGGCCTTCAGACGCTCTGAATCTCCGATCCTCCGACCCTCCGGATTTCCCTGCCGGCAACAGCCCCACTTCGGGCCCGCGGGTGCCGGGCTAATGTCGGGGGTAAACTCCAGAACGCGGTTGCGCGGCCAACCTTGCCTCCTACGTTCACGAACGCATGTCCCAGCCGCTCGACTCCCTCGCTCCGACCGACAGCTTTGCCCGCCGCCACACGGGTGCCGACGCCGCGGGGACCGCCGCCATGCTGGCCGAGCTGGGTTACCCGACAGTGGACGCCCTGGTGGACGCGGCGGTGCCGGCCGCGATCCGGCGCGGTCCGCTGACCATTCCCGCGGCGCTGGGTGAAAGCGCGGCCCTGGCCGAGCTGCGAGGCATCGCGGCGCAGAACCAGGTTTTCCGGAGTTTCATCGGGCTCGGCTACCACGGCACGCACACGCCGGGCGTCGTGCAGCGCACGATCCTGGAGAATCCCGGCTGGTACACCGCGTACACGCCTTACCAGGCCGAAATCGCGCAGGGGCGCCTTGAGGCGCTGCTCAACTTCCAGACGGTGGTCTGCGACCTCACCGGCCTCGAAATCGCCAACGCCTCGATGCTCGATGAGGGCACCGCCGCGGCGGAGGCGATGATGATGTGTCACCGTCTAAAAGAAGGCGAAGCCGCGGCACACCGGGTGTTCTTCGTCTCCGAGCGCTGCCATCCGCAGACCATCGACATCGTCCGCACCCGCGCGCTGCCGCTCGGCGTCGAGGTCGTGATCGGCGACCACCGGACCTTCCAGCCCGGCGCGGAATGCTTCGGCGTGCTGGTGCAGTATCCCGACACCACGGGCTCGATCCACGATTTCACGGCGTTCTTTGCCGCGGCGCACGCCGCCGGGGCGTTCACCATCGCCGCGACCGACCTGCTGGCCCTCACGCTCCTGCGCGCGCCGGGTGAGTTTGGCGCCGATGTGGCGGTCGGCTCGGCCCAGCGTTTTGGCGTGCCGCTCGGCTTCGGCGGGCCGCATGCCGGTTTCCTCGCGACCAAGGACGCCTTCAAGCGGCAGATGCCCGGGCGCCTCGTCGGTGTCTCGAAGGACGCGCAGGGCGACCCCGCGCTCCGTCTCGCCCTCGGCACGCGCGAGCAACACATCCGCCGCGACAAGGCCACGTCGAACATCTGCACCGCGCAGGTGCTGCTCGCGGTGATGGCCTCGATGTACGCCGTGTACCACGGGCCCGATGGCCTGCGGCAGATCGCCCGCCGCGTCCGCCGTCTCACCGCGCTCCTTGCGCAGGGCCTCGTCACGGTCGGCGCGAAGGTGAACGCCGAGCCGGTGTTCGACACCCTCACGGTGGGCAACGTCGCCGCGGTCCGCGTCCACGCCGCCGCCGCCGCCAAGCGGATCAATTTGCGGGTGATCGACGAACACCAGGTCGGCATCGCGCTCGACGAGACCGCGACCGTGGAGGAAGTGCAGGCCATCCTGGGCTGCTTCAACGAGTCCACGAAGCTTCCCATCTCCGATCTCCGATCTCCCATCTCGGAAATCACTGCGCCGCATGCGCGGAGCAGTCAGTTCCTCACGGCGGATGTTTTCCGCCGTTACCACACCGAGCACGAGATGCTGCGCTACATCAAGCGGCTGGAGACGAAGGACCTCTCGCTCTGCCACTCGATGATTTCGCTCGGCTCGTGCACGATGAAGCTCAACGCCACGAGCCAGATGTTCCCGGTCTCATGGCCGGAGTTCAACGCGCTGCATCCGTTCGCGCCCGCGGAGCAGACGCGCGGTTACCGCCGGCTCTTCCAGGAGTTGGAGTCCTGGCTCGCCGAGATCACCGGTTTCGCCGGAGTCTCGCTTCAGCCCAACGCCGGCTCGCAGGGCGAGTACGCCGGACTGCTGGTCATCCGCGCCTACCACGAGTCCCGCGGCGAGGGGCGGCGCCATGTCTGCCTGATCCCAACCTCCGCCCACGGGACGAATCCCGCCTCGGCCGCGATGTGCGGTTTCAAGGTGGTGCCGGTCGCCTGTGACGCCTCCGGCAACATCGACGTGGCTGATCTCTCCGCCAAGGCCGCGGCCCATGCCGCGGATCTGGCGGCACTGATGATCACGTACCCGTCGACGCACGGCGTGTTCGAGCCGACGATCAAGGACATCTGCGCGACGGTGCACGCCCACGGCGGCCAGGTGTACATGGACGGCGCGAACATGAACGCGCAGGTGGGGCTGACTTCGCCCGGCCACATCGGCGCCGATGTCTGTCATCTCAACCTGCACAAGACCTTCTGCATCCCGCACGGCGGTGGCGGCCCCGGCATGGGCCCGATCGGCGTGGCGAAGCACTTGGTGCCGTTCCTGCCCGGGCATCCGCTCGTATCGCCTTTTGCCGCCCTCCGCCCTCCGGCCTCCGCCATCGGCGCGGTCTCGGCCGCGCCCTTCGGCTCGGCCTCGATCCTCGTCATCCCGTGGATGTATATCCGCATGATGGGTGCGGAGGGGCTGACGGACGCGACGAAGGTGGCGATCCTGAAGGCGAACTACGTGGCGAAGCGGCTGGAGGCGTTTTTCCCGGTGCTCTACCGTGGGGGCTCGGGCCTGGTGGCGCATGAGTGCATTGTCGACCTGCGCGGCTGGAAGAAGCACGGGATCGAGGCGGAGGACGCCGCGAAGCGCCTGATGGACTACAATTACCACGCGCCGACGCTGTCGTTCCCCGTGCCCGGCACGTTCATGATCGAGCCGACGGAGAGCGAGGAGAAGAGCGAGCTCGACCGCTTCTGCGACGCGCTGATCTCGATCCATGGCGAGATGCAGGCCGTGGCGAACGGCGAGGCCGACAAGGCCAGCAACCCGCTCAAGCTCGCGCCGCACACCGTGAAGGTGGTCTGCGCCGACACGTGGGACCGCGCCTACCCGCGCGAGCTCGCGGCGTTCCCGACGGCCTTCGTGCGCGCCCACAAGTTCTGGCCGGCCGTCGGCCGAGTCGACAACGTCTACGGCGACCGGAATCTCATCTGCTCCTGCGTCGGGATGGAGGCATACGCCCCCGCCGTCGCCGGGCCTATGGCGGGTTCGTCCTGACGCTTGGCGTCAGGCGAAGAGGGCGGAGGGCGGACGACGGAGGGCGGAGCGGGCTTTAAACCCGGCGCTGCCAGTGCCGTTCGTGGCGCGCAGCATGCACCACGCAAGCGACGATAACGGGGTGGGTCGATTCGCTCACTTCGTAGACCACGCGAAAGGGAACCGGTTCGTCAGTCTCCAGCGGAGGTCCTATTCCGGATGCGTTTGCCGGGAGTTCAGGCGGGGATTTACCCCAAGTTCGTCCCCGACCCGGATGACTACTTCGCGCGGCGGACGCGTTCCTTCTCGTCCTCGCGTTCTTCCTCGAGGCGGCTGCGCTCGCTGGAGAGCTGCTTCTGGATCTTCCCGATCTCGTCGGCCTTGCCGTCGGCATAGGCGTCGTTGAGCTGCTTCTTCAGGAAGATCTCCCGCTCGGCCAACTTGCCCTGATAGACGCGGTCGATCTCCGCGAGCCGGGCCTTCTGCTCCGCGGTGACGGGCTTGCCGGCGGCGGGGTCGGACTTGGCCAGGCGTTCCATCGCGAGTTCGTAGGCGCTTTTCATGGCGAGATCTTTGGCGGCGATGTCCGGGGAACACACGCCGAAATGGGGGTTATTTTTAACCGCGGATTTAACGGATTACGCGGATTAGGGGAGTTGGCGGACGATCCTCTTCCAGCGGAGACCGGCAGGTTTGAAGTTCAGGTTCAGGGCGGTTTCCAGGCCCGTGATTCGAAGATATCGAATCATTTGGGCAATGTGTGCCTCGTTGAATTCCGCGACGACCTTGGTGTCTGCAATCACTTTCCCGTCGACGATAAGATCCGGGATCAGGTCGCCGATCTTCGTGCCGTCGTAGAGCACCGGGAAAGCCCGCTGCTGTTCCACCCTGTGGCCACACTTGGTTAGCTCCAAGACTAGAGCGGTTTCAAAAATACTGTAGCCGGCGTCGTTGACCCCGGTGCCTGCGGACCGGGAATGAAGAAGGGCAGACCGGGGTCAACGACCCCGGCTACAGAAATCTTTAAAATGCTCTAGCGCCCGCTCGTACAACTTTTCACCCAAGCCGGGTTTTAGCCGCGTCGACACCGTCATGGCCGCCCCAATGATCTGCCCCGTCAGTTTTTCTTCAATGGGATCCATCCGTGTAATCCTTTAAATCCGCGGTTAAAAAACTCCGGGGTTAGAACTTCACCGTGCAGAGCAGCAACAGCGCGAGGAAGGCGAAGGGCGGCCAGAAGCGGCCCAGCCGGCGGGGCCAGCCGAGGGCGTAGCCGGCGAGGAGAAGCGCGAGCAGTGCCACGAAGGCAGCCTCGCCGAGCCAGGGCTGGCGGAACCTGCCCTCAAACCACATCGCGGGCAGACGCAGGGCGGCCGCGATCGCCTGTTCCGAGAGCCAGAGGATCACCAGCGCGGCGCGGTTGAAGAGCGCGCTCCAGGCTTCGAGCCCGGTGAGTCCGGTCAGGAGCGAGAGCAGGCCGGCCCAGATGACCCCGGTCGAGAGCGGGATCAGGGCGAGATTCACCAGCAGCGCCCCCGGCGTGAACATCCGGAAGAAATGCAGTCCCGTGACAGTGCCCACCAGCGCGGCCGACAATCCCAGGGCCGCGGACGACCGCAGCTTGTCCCAGATATTCGTCGTCCATCGGTGCCACCAGCGCCACGTGACCGGGGGCAGGGAGCGGAACGGTGCCCAGTGAGCCTGCCAAGCCTCGTCGAGGGGCAGGCCGAGCAGGATTAGCGCGGCCACGATCCCGTAGCTCATCTGGAAGCTCGCGCTGAAAACCTGCAGGGGCGCCGCCAACAGCACGAAGGCCATGGACGCGGTCAGGGCCGCGAGCGGATTCAGCGGCCGCCGCACCGTGAACGCCACGCGCAGCAGCGCCACCATCACGAACGCCCGGACCGCGGAGGGCGCGGTGCCCGTGATGTCCACATACAGCCAGAGCGCGCCGAGCTCGAGCGCGAGCGCGACGAGCCGCGGGAGGCGCAACGCGGCCAGCCCGGTCTGCAGGGCGAGCGCGATCGCGGCGATGTGCATGCCGCTGATCGAAAAGACGTGCATGGTGCCGCTGAGCCGGAACTCGCGGACCTGTTCCTCGCTCAGTTCCTGCTGCCGGCCCAGGACCATGGCGCGGTAGGCCGCGGCAAGGTCCGGGCGGCGTTGGCCGGTGTCGAGCGTCAGGATCACCTCGAACCGGGCCGCGGTGGCCGCGCAGAACCGGCGGTAGGCATTGGCGGGGGCCAGATCCTGGAGCACGCGGCCGCGCTCGAGCCGGAAGTTTACGCCCGAGTCGGCGAGGTAGCCGTCGAAGGTATCACTGGTCAGGTCAGCGGGCAGCGCAGTCAGCACCCCCAGGGCGGCGAGCCGGGATGAGACGATCGGCAGGGGTTGTCCGGGCGGAAGCGACAACGACACGTACAGCCGTTGCCCCTGCAGTTCGCGGAGATGGGGCTGGGCTGCGGTGACACGGGCCAGGCCGGTCAGCCGGTTCGGCCAGTGCGAGGCGAAGACGCGTTCCAGCCGCAGTTCCAGCTCGGCCTCGCGCGGCGGGAGTTTTTCGCGAACGGGCAGGTGCCGCCGGTGCAGGGCATGGCTGGCGTCGCCGGCGAGAAACATCGCGAGGGCGAGCAGCCCCGCCCAAGCCCGGGCGTTGCGCAGCGTCGCCCACGCCGCCAGCCCGGAGGCCAGCAGCGCGCCCCCGAGCAGCCACGGGACCGGTGCCGGCAGCCCGGCCCGGCCGGCGCCCAGCCCGGCGAGGAAGGGCAGGACGATCCAGAGCAGCGGGGCGCGATGACCGAGAGTGCGGTTCACACTCCACAGAACGAAGAAAAGGGGGCCAATCTTTCACTTAATCTGCAGAAACCGGCATTTTTTTAACCACGGATTGCGCGGATCCCGGATGTTTTGCCACAGAGGTACAGAGAGCACAGAGCCCAAGCCTCAGATAATTGTTTTGGGTTCTGAGTTCTGGGGTTTGGGTTTCGAGCCCCAATTCATCTGAATTCGCTGTGCGCACAAATTCCGGCTTGGTTCACGCCAAGGAAGCCTTGCTAGACCAAGACAAAGACCAGGCCAAGGTTTGGGGCAGAATCTTGGTGGATCGACCTTGGCTCGTCCTTTGTCTTGGCGCTCAGCGCGATCTTGGCGTGCCACTAATCCGGTTCTGGATTCCGAGCTGATCCATCCGACCTCTGTGAGCTCTGTGGCAAAAACCGGTTTTGTGGTCCTTGTGCTCCTTCGCGGTTAATGAATGAATCCGCGGCCATGATTCCCGCCGACGATCAGCCCTCGCTCTTCGCCGAGCCGCCCGAGCCGGTGCGGGCGCCGGAGGTGGCCGCTGCCGGGGCGCCGCTGGCCGCGCGGATGCGGCCGCGGAAACTGGCGGAGGTGGTGGGCCAGGATCATCTCCTGAAGGCGGGCAGCCTCCTGCCGCGCCTCGTGGCGCAGAACCGCTTCGGCTCGCTGCTGTTCTACGGGCCGCCGGGCTGTGGCAAGACCAGCATCGCCGAGGCGATCGCGCACGAGACCAAGAGCCGGTTCGTCCGCATCAACGCGGTGATGTCCAATGTCGCCGAGCTGCGCGAGATCCTCGCCGCCGCCCGCCGCCGGCCCGAAGCGCGGACGATCCTCTTCATCGACGAGCTGCACCGCTTCAACAAGTCGCAGCAGGACCTGCTGCTGCCCGACGTCGAGGCGGGCAGCGTGCGGCTGATCGGCGCCACCACCCACAACCCGGGTTTCTACGTCAATCCGCCCCTGCTCTCGCGCAGCCATCTCTTCCGGCTCGAGCCACTCGCCCCCGCCGCCATCGCCGGAGTGCTGCGCGCCGCCCTGGCCGACCGCGAGCGCGGGCTTGGCCCCCACGGGTGCACGGCGGAGGACAAGATCCTCGCCGACCTGGCGGTGCTCTGCGACGGCGACCTGCGCCGCGCGCTGAACGCGCTGGAGGTGCTGGTGCTCGGGCTGCCGGAGAAGTCCGCCGTCACCTCCGCCGAGCTCGAGGTCTTCGCCCGCGAGCGGAGGATCCGTTACGACGCGGACGAGGATGAGCACTACGACACCATCTCGGCCTTCATCAAGAGCTGCCGCGGCAGTGATCCCGACGCGGCGATGTACTGGCTCGCCAAGATGCTGGCGGGTGGCGAGGACCCGCGCTTCATCGCGCGGCGGCTCGTGATCCTGGCCAGCGAGGATGTCGGCCTCGCCGACGCGCAGGCGCTGCCGCTCGCGGTCGCCGCGCATCATGCGTGCGACTTCATCGGGCTGCCGGAGGCGGAACTGACCCTCGCTCACGCCACGCTCTACATCGCGACCGCGCCGAAGAGCAACTCGGCCACGCTCGCACTCGGGGAGGCGCACGCCGCGCTGAAAAACGCCCCGGTCCAGTCGGTGCCGCTCCCGCTGCGCGACAAGAGCGGCGAGGCGAGCAAGCAGGCGGGCCACGGCAAGGGTTACGCCTACTCGCACGACTATCCGGAGAACATCTCCGGCCAGGACTACCTCGAAAAACCGCTCGCGCTCTATGCGCCAAAAGCCGCCGGCGCCGAGGCGGTCATCGCCGAGCGGCTGGCGCGCTGGAAGAAACTGAAGACCGGATCAGTCCCAAGGTAGGGCTGGGTCGCCGACCCGGCCGCGATGATATTTCGATCCTTTGGCACGCAGAGAGCGCAGGGATCGCAGAGGTCGGAAGGGATTGGGTGACTGAATCCAGCCAGAATTCGGGCTCATCCCTCTGCGGTCCCTGCGCTCTCTGCGTGAGACCAAATCCGATGGGTCGGAATCATCGCGGTCGCCTCAGTGAGGCAACCCTGCCCGCTGAACTCAGAGCGCGGCGAGGGCTGACTTCATCCGGCGGATCGCTTCGTCGAGGGTGGCGCGGGTGCAGCCGAGGTTGATCCGCACATAGGTGCCGCGCGCGACGCCGAAGGGCACGCACTCGCTCAGGCCGACGCCGAACTTCTCGAAATGCGCGATGGGGTCGGTGAGCTGGAGCGCGGTGACGTTGAGCCAGGCGAGGTAGGTGGCCTCCAGCGGGGCCTCGAGCTTCATGCCGGGCAGCTCGGTCGCGAGGGCCTGGACGAGGCGGTCGCGGTTGCCGCGCAGGTGCTCGAGCATGGCCTGGCGCCACGGCTCGCAATCGCGGTAGGCGGATTCGCACGCGGCAAAGCCGAGGGTGGTCACCTCGGCCACGATGCCTGCCGTGGCCCGGATGAACTTCGTGCGGAGGGCGTCGTCCGGGATGATGGCGAACGAGGTGCCTAGTCCCGGCACGTTGTAGGTCTTGCTCGGCGCCATCAGCGTGATGGTGCGGGCGGCGATCGCGGGCGAGAGGGTGGCGGTGGCGATGTGGCGCAGCGCCGGGTCAAGGATCAGGTCGCAGTGGATCTCGTCGGAGCAGAGCACGAGGTTGTGCCGCACGCAGAAGTCCGCGAGGCGCTCGAGCTCGTCGCGGCGCCAGACGCGCCCGATGGGGTTGTGCGGGTTACAGAGGAAGAACAGCCGGGTCTTGGGTGTGACCGCCTTTTCCAGCGCGGCCCAGTCGATCTCCCAGCGGCCGGCGGACAGCACGCAGGGCACGCCGACCGGCACGCGGCGCGAGTTGCGCGGGGCCGACAGGAAGGGCGGATAGATCGGGGTGAGGGTGAGGACTTCCTCCCCGGGCTCGGCGAAGGCCTGGGCGGTGACGTTCAGGCCGACGACCAGGCCCGGGAGCCAGACGAGCCATGAGGGCTCGATCTGCCAGCCGTAGCGTTCGGCCATGGCGGACACGACGGTGCTGATGGTGGACTTGGCCGGACGCGCGTAGCCGAAGATGCCGTGATCGACGCGGCGGTGCAGCGCCTCGAGGAGGGCCGGCGGGGACTTGAAATCCATGTCAGCCACCCACATCGGGAGGATGTCGCGCCCCTCGTATTTCTGCCATTTCTGGGAGTCGGTGCCGAGGCGGCCGGGGGGATTCGTGAAGTCGAAGCTCATGCGTGCGAAACCCGACCCAACCACGGATCGCGCGACGGATCACGGACTTTCTGCGTCCTAAAATTTCATCGGTGATGGTTGCACGCAGAGAGCGCAGGGAACGCAGAGGGATACCAATCGGAATCCTGATTGGGTTCGGATTCACTCCCCAAATCCTTTCCGTTCTCCGCGCTCTCTGCGCTCCCTGCGTGCCAAAGGATCGAAAGATCGGTGGAACGGGGTTTGGCCGTGCCGGAATTACCCAGGTGCGACGTCGCAGGGAGAGACGAGATTTCTCTCTTCATTGCGTCGGGGGAAACCAAGTCGCGGTCCGTCGGCCACTTAGCGTGAACGACACGGCCGGCATTCATCGTGCAATAGGACGGGCCAATGCAATCCGCGTTCTGCGGAGCCAAAAACCAAATCCTAAATCAGACTCCCACCATGAGACTTGTCCGCTACTCCTATCCCGATCAGCAATCCTTCGCGCCTTCCGCCCTCCTGCGCAACCCGTGGGCCGGGCTCTCCGGCGAACTCGACCGCCTCTTCACCCCGTCCCTTGCCGACACGCCGTTCGCGGCGGAATTCGACGAGGACAAGGACAGCATCGTCATCCGCGCCGACCTGCCCGGGGTTGCCAAGGAGGACGTCGCCATCGAGCTGACCGGCGACCTCCTGAACATCACCGCCAAGCGCAAGGCCCGCTCCGGCGACGAGCGTGAGGCGGTGACCTACCGCCGCACCTTCCGCATCGCGGAGGGCGTGCAGGCCGACAAGACCGCCGCGAAGCTCGAGAATGGCGTGCTGACGGTGACCCTGGCCAAGGCCGAGGCGCTGAAGCCGCGCCAGATCGTCATCAACTGATCGTCATCGATGACCGCGGGGCCTCCCACCGGAGGCGCCGCTGACAAACGCCGGGCATGCCGTCATGGGCCGTCCGGCGTTTTTTGTTTTCGGGCCAAGGCAACGAGCCGGTTTTCACCGCGGATGGCGCGGATTCAGACCTGATCCTTCCGGCAGTTTTTACAGGAGGGCGCTGAGGACATGGAGGATGCCGACCTCGCCTGTTTTGCGATCAGCTGTGTGGCTCGAGCAGCCGCGGGCCGGGGCCTTGAGAACCCAGCTCGTCGTGGGGATTCCGCAGCGGACATTCCTTGAGGGAGAGGCAGCCGCAGCCGATGCAGCCGCCGAGGCGGTCGCGAAGCAGCGTGAGGCGCTCGATCCGTTCGGTAAGTTCGTCGCGCCAGCGTGAGGCGAGGCGGCGCCAGTCGGCTGCGGTGGGGGTGCGGCCGCGGGGCAGCGCATCCAGGGCCTGCTGGATCGAGGCGAGCGGGATGCCGAGGCGTTGGGCGACCTTGATGAGCGAAACCCGGCGCAGCACCTCGTAGGGGTAGCGGCGCTGGTTGGCTTGGTTTCGCCAGCCGAGGATCAGCCCCTTGGCCTCGTAGAAATGCAGGGCGGACACTGCGAGTCCGCTGCGTTTAGCGACTTCGCCTACGGTGAGCCCGCCATGGACGGTTTCGGTTTCGGATTTTTTCATGGCAGCTCTTGACCTCAAGTTAAGTTGAGGCCGTAGGCTGGAGCTTCGATTCACCAACGCAATCTCCACCATGATTCATTATCACGTCTGGTTCACCCTGAAACCCGCGGTCGACGAGGCCGAGGGCCTCGCCGTCGCGCGGTCCTTCCTCAACGAGCTGGCCGGCCGAGGCGCCGTTGGTCGGTCCCTGCTGCTCCGCAACACCGGCGAGGCGCCGAAGAGTCGCCTGCCGCGCTATCACGCGCTGTTCGAGTTCGCGGACGACCAGCAGATGGAGCGGGCGTTCGCGGCCCAGCGGGCGGAGGGCATCCATGCCTGCGCCCACGGACGCCTCGTCGCCGAGATGCAGGTGGAGGTTTTCCGGGAGGTTTAGGCGCCAGCGGGCGGAGGGCGGACTCAAGTGGATCGGGATCAATCCGTGAGTTGGCGTGCCTGCTCTTGCAGCCCGCCGAGGATCTTGTCCTGGACGAGAGAGGGGAACCCTTTCGGAACCTGGCGGCTCACCTCCGCGATGGCCTGGGGCACTTGGGATGAGATTTCATGCAGCAGGGAATCGGCACTGCCGAGGCCGGCGGCAAAGGAGACCGCCTCCCAGTGCGGGGCCTTGATCTCGCTGAGTTTCCAGTGGGCATTCTTGCTGCGGACCGCCATCGCGAGCCGGGCCTTGCGCCAGGCAATGTGGTTCGCCCCGGGTCCAATGATCGGCCACGCCGACAGCACGTCATAGAACGGCGTCAGACGGTAGCCGCCCCCTCGTTCATGGAAGAGCGAGAAATTCTTGGCATGGCCGTCGGTCGCGGCGAGCAGCCAGAAAATGATCTGGGCCTTTACGAAGGCGCGTTTGTCCCCCAGCGGACGGCGGCCGGTATCGAGCAGGCGGATGATCTCGCGCATGCCGGGGCCGTCGTCGGACTCGTATTTTTTGGAGCTTGGCAGGCCCAACGCCTGGCAGAAATCCTCCTGCGGCAGCCGGGCGATCCATCCGGCCGCCTCGGGCGCGCGGTCGAAGCGCTCGACCGCGAGCACCTTGTAAGCGCCAAAATCGATCATCTCGGCCGTGGCCGTCGGCAGGCCGAATGCCTGCATCAGCCGCAGGCAAAGCCACTCGTTTTCCACCGAGTCCTTCATGTCGGCCTGCAGGTGGCCAACCAAGCCCAGCGGCAGCTTGAGGATATGCGTGGTCGGAGTCGCGCCCAAGGGACGGCACCATTTCCCACCATGCCGGAGCAGCGCGGTTTTCTCCTGGGCGCCGGCCAGGGAAATCCGGAAGTCGTCCGTTTCCGCCTGCCCCAGCACGCGGTGGCCGGAAAGCGAGGCGGCAATGAGGCGCTCGACGCCCGTCTCGGTGAGTGGCTCCGCCTCGATCCGATCAAAGCCGACCGGGGCTTCGTCTTCCGGCAGCAATTGCACGGCTCCGACGCAGTCCCGGCCGATCGCGGTCAACAGGTCGAAGGCCTCGGTGGAAGCCGCGGAGAATTTGGCCCGGATGCGGCTGCGAATGGCATCGCTGTCGGGCAGAAGGTTGTCGAAGTAGTTGGCGACCGCCTCGCCGCGATGGGCCGAATTGCCCGGACTGAAGGCGAGGGACAGCGAGAGCACCCGGCCGGCGGGTGATTGCACCCATGACGGATCGTATTGCAGCAGGTGCAGGCCCTGCCCTTGGGTCCAGGTGCCGACCCGAAATCCGTTCATCCAAATCGATAGGGCTGAAGAGGGCATGGCCGATGGTTGCCCTTACCAGGTGCCTTGATCGGACCGCGCGGTTGCGGCACCGGTTTTGCGGCGGGTGGCGCTCCGCTTGGCCGGCGCCGTGGCGGGCGGCGGGGGAGTGTCCGGCAGCTCGATGACGAGCCGGCCTCCCAAGGCGGCGACGAGGCGGGCAATCTGGTCGAAACCGGTCACGCCGGGCGCACCCTCGATCCGGGCGGCCCGCTTCTGGTTAACCCCGAGCAACTGGCCGACCTGCGCCTGGCTGAGCGCCCGGGATTGGCGCAGTCCGCGCAGGACGGTGCGGAGCTGCGCGGATGTGGTCACGGGATAATTCATGGCTATTGGCTACTACCTTTAAGGGGTAAAATCAATATACTACTTTAAAATAGGAAAATCGAATTACTAGCTTAAGATAGTGGACTGGCGGGAGGCCGCGCACCGTTTCGCCCCGCCGCCCCGGCCAGGCGGGTGCGGTCCGCCCTCCGCCCCCGGCCCCAAGCCCCGCGGCGCTCAGCCGGAACGTTTCCCGTCCCGGATCAGCACCGACATCAGCACGGAGGTGGTGAGGACGGCGCCGATGACGAGGAGCGAGGTGGTGGTGGAGATCTCGAAGTGCACGATCTCGGCCAGCATCTTGGAGCCGATGAAGATGAGGATGACGGCGAGGCCGACCTTCAGGAAGCGGAAGACCTGCATCACGCCGTGCAGCGCGAAGTAGAGCGAGCGCAGGCCGAGGATCGCGAAGATGTTCGAGGTCAGCGCCACGAAACCGTCGGTCGTGATCGCCAGCACCGCGGGGAGCGAGTCGAGGGCGAACACCAGGTCGGTCGTCTCGATCACCAGCAGCACGATGAACAGCGGCGTGGCCATGCGGCGGCCCTGGTGATGGGTGAAGAAATGTCCGTGCTCGTTGTGCGGCGCCACCGGGTAGAACCGCTTGAAGAGCCGCACCACGATGTTGTTCTCGGGGTGGATCTCCTCGTCGCCTTTCTTCGGGATGGCCATCTTGATGCCGGTGAAGACGAGGAACGCGCCGAAGATGTAGAGGATCCAGTGGAAGCGGGCGATGACGCTCACGCCGACGAGGATAAACACGGCCCGCATCAGCACCGCCCCGATGATGCCCCAGAAAAGCACGCGGTGCTGGTAGCGCGGCTGCACCTTGAAATAGGCGAAGACGAGGATGAAGACAAAGACGTTGTCGACGCTGAGGCAGAGCTCAACGAGGTAGGCGGCGAGGAACTCCTGCCCGACCTGCGGGCCGCGCCACCACCAGAGGAGGGCGTTGAAGCCCAGCGCGAGCGTGAACCAGACGACGCACCAGCTGATCGCCTCCTTCATGCTCATCACGTGGCTCTCGCGCTGGAAGACCCCGAGGTCGAGCGCGAGCATGGCGATGATGAAGGCAAAGAACGCCCCCCACGCCCAGAGGGGCATGGTGTCGAGCACGGCGAGGGGGAGGGGAAACAGTTCCATGGAAGGGTGGGAGCATGGAGGGGGGGCCGAATTCCGGGCAAGCGAGCAGTTGGTGGTGGGAAAGCCCCGGCCCGTTTCCAGTTTCCGGGGATTAGTCCGGCAGGGCGGCGACTCCGTCGGCACCGGATGGGTGCGATCATGGTGAGCACGGCTTGCTTCGCCGGGGCTGCACCGCCCGAGGAGTGTCGCCCCTCTGCCGGGCCGTCACCAAAGGGTCGTGGGGCCGTTGACTCGGAATTGTCTGTAGCCGGGGTCGGTGACCCCGGTTCCGATCCGCCGGCCTCACCGAGGCCAGCTACAGGGAAGCAAACCAAACGGATCCACCCTCACCCGCCCGCAGCGAGGTTTTGACAAGCGCCCGCCCCGGCTCTTTTTTCCCGGGTCTCCATGAAGCGATTGCAGCCACTGTTTTACACCCTTGCCGCACTGCTCCTGAACGCGATCCCGGCCCGGGCCCAGGACGCCGCGGCGGACCAGGCGGCCCAGGCCGCGTTCAACAACAACGCGGCCGCCGCCGTTGCCAGCCAGCGTCCCACCTTGCCCAACCCGGCCTCCGATTTCCTGGAGCACCTGGTGGACAGCATCCTGTCGCTCTTTAATGTTCAGGCCGGCGCCAACACCACGACGCACTATGTGATCAGCGCCCTGTTCCTCGCGGGTGCGTTCCTGCTGCGGCGGGTCGTGACGGGGCTGATCTTCCGCTGGCTGAGGAAGCTGGCGTCCAAGACCGAGACCACTCTGGACGACAAGCTCTTCCCCGCGCTGGAGACGCCGGTCGCGACCTTGGTGATGCTGATCGGCATCCTTGCCGCGCTGAAGGTCCTCAAGCTTTCGGCGGAGTCGGACGTTTACATCGGGTATGGTTCCACCGGCGCTTTCTCTCTCGTGATTCTCTGGGGCCTGTTGCGGGCCTTCAACGCCGTGCTGGATCACGCGCACGAAGTGGCGCTGGAACGGCAGATGGGCGTCGCGGCCTTCATGCCTTGGATCAAGAAGACGCTCGTCGCGGTGTTTGTCGTCTTCGGCGTCCTGATGGTCGTCCAGAGCCTCGGTTACAATGTCACGGCGGTGCTCTCGACCCTCGGCATCGGCGGCCTGGCCTTCGCCCTCGCCGCGCAGGACACGATTGCGAATCTCTTCGGCTCGATCGTCGTCGCCATCGATCAGCCCTTCAAGGTCGGCGAGACGGTGAAGATTGGCGCCAGCCTGGGCGTGGTCGAGGACATCGGCCTGCGCTCGACGAAGATCCGCCTCGTGGACAAGTCGCTCGTCGTGGTCCCGAACAAGTCGGTCGCGAGCGAGCCGATCGTGAATCTTTCCCGTTTCACCGGCCGCCGCACCGAGCAGGTCTTCGGCCTGACCTACGACAGCACGCCGGAACAGCTGGAGACGATGGTGGATGAGATCCGGAAGATCATCACGGCGGAACCGGAGGTGGATCCGGCGTCGGTGAATGTCTACTTCCGCGACCTCAACGCCTCATCCCTCGACATCTGGTCCGTATATGTGACGAAGAGCCCCGACAACAACCTGCACCTCGCGACCCGCCAGCGGATCAACCTCGCGGTCATGCGCGCGGTGGCCGCCCGCGGCCTGTCCTTCGCCTTCCCGACGCAGACGGTGATGACGGCGGAGCCAGTCGCCAAGAAGCAGGTGGAGAAGCCCTGATTCGATCCGGGTGTCACGCAGAGGCGGCTGGGGGCGCAGGGGAAACCTATTCAGGGAGTCGATTGACCAGACGGTGAATGCCGTCGGTCAGGGTCGGGACATTGAAGTTGATGCGCAGACCGACGGGGCGGCGGGCTAGTTTCAGGTAGGTGAGCGTCTGCCGGAAGTGCACTCGTTGTACTTCCTCGATGGATTTCAGCTCAACGATGACCAAGTCCGCAACCAATAGGTCGACGCGGAAGGGGTCCGGGAAAGTGAGTCCCTCGTATGTAATGGGGATGGGCTTTTGCCGTTCCACCGCGAGGCCCCGGCGGCCCAGTTCATGGGCGAGAACGGTTTCATATACTGACTCGAGCAGTCCGGGCCCAAGGTGGCGGTGAATTTTGACGGCTGGCTCAATGAGCGCGGCGGTGATTTCGTTGGGATGCATGGCTATGGGGCCGTGGCTTCCGGAATGGGACGCAGCATGGCCATAGCCGGTAGAACGGAGAAAATGCCCCCGATCTTTCACTAAATCGCCCGAGACTTCCGATTTTGGGGAAGTCGATCCTAGGTTAGCACGCAGAGGTCGCGGGGCCGCACCAATCCAGCAAAAAGAAGGGAATAGGTTTCCTCTTCTGCGCCCTCTGCGGCCCCTGCGTGCCACACTCCGGGTACGGTCAGTCCAGGGTTTGCCGGTACCGCTTCACCGCGACCGTCATCGCCACGACGAGGAAAAGCGCGATGGGCCAGAGCTCGGGCCAGATCTCGCCGAGGCCGTTTCCCTTGAGCAGGATCCCGCGCACGATCCGCAGGAAATGCGTGAGCGGCAGGCCCGAGCCGATCCATTGCGCCCATTCCGGCATGCCGCGGAAGGGAAACATGAAGCCGGAGAGCAGCAGCGAAGGCAGGAAGAAGAAGAACGCCATCTGCACCGCCTGGAGCTGGTTCTGCGCGAGGGTGGAGAACGTGATGCCGACGGCCAGGTTGGCCGCGATGAAGAGCAGCGCCACGGGATAGAGCAGCAGCAGGCTCCCGACCATCGGCACGCCAAAGATGAAGCGCGCCGCGAGCAGGATCAGCGTCACCTGGATGTAGCCCACGAGGATGAAGGGCAGAATCTTGCCGACCATCACCTCGAACGGCCGCACCGGGGTGGCGAGCAGGTTCTCCATCGTGCCGCGCTCGCGCTCGCGGGTGATGGCGAGGCCCGTGATGATCACCATCGTCATGGTCAGGACCACACCCATGAGGCCGGGCACGACGTTGTACTGGGTGATGTTCTCCGGGTTGTAGTGGGCGTGGAGGCGGAGCTCGATCGCGCCGCCGCGGGCGCGCAGCGGGGCGAGGGGGCCGGTGAGGTCGCGGTCGAGGACGGAGTCGGCGATCGCACGCATGGCCGCGAGCGCGGGCCCGGTGGCGGCCGGGTCGGTGGCGTCGGCCTCGATGAGCACGGCCGGCCGCTCACCGCGCAGGATCCGCCGGGTGAAGTCCTCCGGGATGTTGATCACGAACTGCACCTCGCCGAACTGCAGCAGCCGCGCCGCCTCGGCCTCGGTTTCCGCCTCGGCCACGATCTGGAAATAATCGCTGTGCCGCAGCGCCGCGACGAGCGTGCGGGAGAAGGGGCCTTGGTCGGCCGAGCGGATCGCGGTCGGGAGATGCCTTGGGTCGGAGTTGATCGCGAAGCCGAAGAGCATCAGCTGCATCAGCGGGATGCCGACCATCATCCCGAAGGTCACGCGGTCGCGCCGCATCTGGATGAACTCCTTCAGCACCATCGCCCAGAGGCGGTGAAACGTGAAACGCTTCATGTGAAGTTGTCCTCCGCGGATTCCATCAGGCTGATGAAGACGTGCTCGAGGCCGGCCTCGATCCGGCGCCACTCGTGCTCCGGGGCGCGCCGTTCCGCGACGGCGCGGTCGAGGAGCGCGGCGTCGCGCCCGCTGACGTGCAGGGAATTGCCGAAGGGCACCACCTGCTCGACGCCGGGCCGCCCGCGGAGCGCGTCGGCGAGGGCGCGCAGGCCGGGGCCGGTTGCGACCCAGGTGTTGAGCCGGGCCGCGGCCACGACGTCGGCCACGGTGCCGCGCGCGAGCAGGTTGCCGTAGGCGAGGTAGGCGAGGCGGTGGCAGCGCTCGGCCTCGTCCATGTAGTGCGTGGTGATGAGGACGGTGAGGCCGTCGGCGGCGAGCCGGTGGATCTCCTCCCAGAAATCGCGCCGGGCCTTGGGGTCCACGCCCGCGGTCGGCTCGTCGAGCAGGAGCAGCCGGGGCTGGTGGATGAGGCAGGCGGCAAGGGCGAGGCGTTGTTTCCAGCCGCCGGAGAGCTGGCCGGCGAGCTGGTGGCTGCGGTGTTGCAGGCCGAGCCGCTCGAGGCTGCGCTCGACGGCCGCGCGGCGGCCGGGCACGCCGTAGATGCGGGCGACGAAGTCGAGGTTCTCCCGGATCGTGAGGTCCTCGTAGTAGCTGAAGCGCTGCGTCATGTACCCGACCTGCAGCTTGATCGCGGCCTGCTGCGTGCGGACATCGAGCCCGAGGCAGGTGCCGGCGCCCGCGTCGGGCGTGAGCAGCCCGCAGAGCATGCGGATGAACGTGGTCTTGCCGCTGCCGTTCGGCCCGAGGAACCCGTAGATCTCACCGCGGCGGACCTGCAGGTCGATCGCGTTCACGACGGTCTTGTCACCGAACTTCTTGGTGACGCCGGTGACGTCGATGACGAGGTCAGGGGCGGTGCTCATCGGACCGCGGGGTGGGGGCACCCCGCCCACATCTTGATCTCAATAGGTAGTCCGGGTGCCCTCACCCGGAGATTGTGCGCACGCGACGCCATCGCGGGATCCGGACTCACGGTGACACCAGCGCGACATCCGCCGGCTGGCCGGGGTGAAGGTCGCGGGCGGCCGCGGGGTCGAGGAGGGCCTCGACCATGAACACCAGCTTCGAGCGGTTGGCGCGGTTGTAGAGGACGGGCGGCGTGTACTCGGGCCGGGGGGAGAGATAGCTGATGCGGGCCTCGAGGGCCGGCCGGCCGGTGAGGGTAACGCGGACGCGGGCCCCGGCCTTGAGGGCGGCGAAGTCGGCCTCGGGCACAAAAAAGCGGACCTTGATGTTTTCCGGCGGGAGGAGGGTGACGACCGGGGCGGCGGCGGCGGCGAATTCGCCCGCGCGGTAGAGCGTGTCGTAGACCAAGCCGGAGCGCGGGGCGGTCTGGACCTTCTGGGCGACGGACCAGTCGGCGCGTTCCAGGGCGGCGGCGGCGGCGGCCATGTCGGCCTCGGCGGCCCTTACGGCATCGTCGCGGGCGCCGAGCTTGGCGGTGGCGAGCTGGGCCGCGATCTCGTCGATCAGGCCCATGTTCCGCTCATGGGTGAGCCGAACCTGATCGAAATCGCTGGCGGTGGTGGCACCGCGCTCGAAGAGCGGCTTGCGCCGCTCGAGCTCGACTTTCGAGAGCTCGGCGGTGGAGCGGGCCTGGGCCAGCCGGGCCTCGAGGGCGGCCAGTTCGCTCGGCCGGACCCCCTTGCGGAGGTCGTCGAGGCGGGCCCGCGCGGCCGCGAGCTGTCCGGCCGCCTGGCGCTGCGCGGCGAGCTCGGCGCTGCGCTCAAGGGTGAAGAGGGGAGCCCCGGCCTCGACCCGGTCGCCCTTGGCGACGGCGAGCTGCTCGACCCGGCCGGCGAGGGGGGAGGCCACCTGGATGAATTCACCCTCCAGGTAGCCTTGGAATCCATCCGCGGTTTGGCGGGCGCAACCGGCGAGGGCGACGAGCATCAGGAGGGGCAGGACGGTCAATCGCATGCGCGTTCTTCTGCCAGCCGCTTCCGGCGGGTCCAAGTCCGAAAAGCGTGCCGGAGCCTGTCACTTGACCCGTAACGACGTCGTCATACCATCCCGAGCCCCATGAAAGTGCCCCCGTACGTTTCCGGAGTGACGGTTGTCGCGATGCTCTCGCTCGCGGCCGGGCTGCGGGCGGTCGAGTTGCCGATGACGTCGCCCTTCCTGCCCGCCTCGGGGGCGCCGGCCGCCGCGGCGCCGGTGGCGGACGCGGGCGGGATCGAGCTGCGCGGCGTGATCCAGACCCCCGTCGGCCCGCTCTTCTCCATCTACAACACGTCGCGCCGGATTTCGAAGTTCGTTGGCCTGAACGAGACCGGCACCTGGGGCGCTGGCGCCGCCGGCACGTTCGTGGTCCGGAGCTACCGGCAAGTGGGCGACCAGGATCAGGTGACGGTGGAGTACCAGGGCCGGTCGTCGACGCTGGTCACCAAGAAATCCAAGGTGGGGCTGACCACCCGCGCCGGCGCGAACCTGCCGGCGCCCGCCAACGTCCCGACGCCCGCGCTGACGCAGACCGTGACCCTGAATCCGACCCCGGAGAGCGAGGCCCTGCGCATGCAGGCCGTGACCGATGAGATCGCCCGCCGCCGCGAGGCCCGCGCCCAGGGCGATGCCACGGGCGCCGCGGCTCCCGCCGGTCCCCCGGCGCGGGCGGGCACCCCTTGACTCCAGGGGGCTTTGGGCGGACAAAGCACCCGCGAAGTAACTTCCCCGGCTTCCCCGCCGTCTGCCCTGTCCGCCCCATGAGTTTTCCCCGTTCCGCCGGCCCCGCCGTTTTCCCGTTCTCCCTTTGCCTCGCCGCGCTGGCGGCCCCGGTGGCGGCCCAGCTGGCCGCCACGTCGCCCTTTTTGCCGGCCAATGCGGTGGTGGCCGCGCCGACCGCGCCTGCCGAAAGCACCGCCATTGAACTGCGCGGCGTGGTGCCGACCCCGAACGGCCCGCTTTTTTCGATCTACAACGTCACCCGCAAGACCTCGACCTTTGTCGCGCTGAACGAGCCCGGCAACTGGGGCTCGGGGACGGGCTCGGCCTTCGTGGTCCGTGGCTACCGCCAGCTCGGCGAGCAGGACCAGGTCACGATTGAGTACCAGGGCCAGACTCTGACCATCACGAGCAAGTCGCCCAAGGTGGCGGTGGCGGGCCGTGCCGGTGCGGCGAACCCTGTGACGACAACGACGGCGGCGGTGGCGGCGACGACGACGACGAATGCCGCGCCGGCGGGCCGGGGCGGCGGGGGAGGTCGCGGTGCCGGCGGACCGGCCGGTGGTTTTGGCGGGGGCGGTGCTCCCGGTGGTGGTCGCGGCGGCGCGGCGGCGGGTGCTCCCAACGGGGCCGTTGGCGCCGCGGGAGGCACGGATGCGGCGGCGGCGACCACTCCCATCTCGGCGAATCAAGCGGCCAGCCTGGCGGATGCCGTGGCGAGGGCGCAACAGGCCCGGGCTAATGCCTTGGCGAATCCAACGGCAGCCCCGACGACGCCAGCGACCCCGGCGACCCCGGTCGCCCCGGCGGGCGGTGGCGGTGGCCGCGGCGGGCGCGGCGGGAACTGAGCGGATTGCCGCGTCGGGACGGGCTTCACGCCCGCCTTCGCCAAGGCTTCGGCGGGCAAGCCGCCCATCGGCGGCTTGGAAATTCCATGACTTTGCGGCGGATTGGGCCCAATCGTTGCGGTCCCATGCCGCCCGAATCCAGTCCGCCGCCGGCCGCACCCGGGCCCACGAACGCGGCGCTCGTGCGCCGGCTGTTCCGGCTCGCCTGGCGCTACCGCGGGCACTGCCTGCTCGTGCTCGGGCTGCAGCTGGTGCTGCTCACGCTCGGCATCGCCGGCCTCAGCTTCACCGGCGTCGGCATCGACTACATCCGGCACCGCGCGGGCGAGGCGGCGGCCGTGACCGCGGTCGGGCCATTTCACTTCGGGCTCCCGGACGACTGGGAGCCGCTGTCGGTGCTGGGCCTGCTCGCCGGACTGATCCTGCTCTTCGCCCTGGTCCGCGCGCTGCTCAACTACGCCTATGCGCTTTCGCTCAACCATCTCGTGCAGCTCAAGCTCGTCGTCGACCTGCGCGGCGAGGTCTATGAAAAGCTCCAGCGGCTGAGCTTCCGCTTCTTCGACGCCAACTCGACCGGCTCGATCATCACGCGCGTGACGGGCGACGTGCAGTCGGTCCGCATGTTCGTCGACCAGGTTTTGATGCAGAGCGTGATCATGGTGATCTCGCTCACCGTCTACGTGGCCTACATGGCGGCGCTGAGCCCCGCGCTCACGCTCGCCTGCCTCGCCACGACCCCTGTGCTGGCCTTCATGTCGGTGCGCTTCTCGCAGCGGATCCAGCCGGAGTACGTCCGCAACCGCTCGCTGGTGGACCGGATGGTCGAGGTGTTCGCGGAGGGCGTGCAGGGCGTGGCGGTGACGAAGGGCTTCGGCCGCGAGGCGGAGAGCCAGGCGCGCTTCGACGCGGCCAACCGCGCCTGCGTCGAGCAGCAGCGGGGGATCTTCTGGCAGATCAGCCTGTTCTCGCCCGCGGTCGGCTTCCTCACGCGCATCAACATGATGGTGCTGCTGGGCTACGGCGGCTGGCTGGTGGCGCAGGGCCGGCTCCCGCTCGGCGCCGGCCTGGTGGTCTTCGCCGGCCTGCTCGAGCAGTTCTCGGGTCAGGTCAACAACGTCGCGACCATCGTGAACTCCGTGCAGCAGTCGCTGATCGGGGCCCGCCGGGTCTTCGAGATCCTCGACGCCCCGGTGGAGGTCGCGAGCGAACCCGGCGCCGTGCGCCGGCCGCGGCTCGAGGGGGCGGTGCGGTTCGAGCAGGTGTCGTTCTCCTACGGGACGAACCAGCCCGTGCTGCAGAGCCTCGACCTCGACGTGAAGCCCGGCCAGTGCGTCGCCATCCTCGGCGCGACCGGCGCGGGGAAGAGCGTGCTGATGAGCCTGATCCCGCGCTTCTTTGATCCCACGGCCGGCCGGCTGCTGATCGACGGGGTCGACGCGCGCCGGCTGCACCTCGACGACCTCCGGCGCAACATTGGCACGGTCTTCCAGGAGAGCTTCCTCTTTTCCAACACCGTGGCGGCGAACATCGCGTTCGGTCACCCGGAGGCGACCCCGGCGCAGATCGAGCAGGCGGCGCGGATCGCGGCCGCGCACGACTTCATCATGGCCCTGCCCAAGGGCTACCAGACGGTGCTCGGTGAGGGCGGCAACAGCCTCTCGGGCGGCCAGCGCCAGCGGCTCGCGATCGCCCGCGCCCTCCTGCTCCAGCCCGCGATCCTGCTGCTCGACGACCCGACGGCGGCGATCGATAGCGGGACCGAGGAGGAGATCTTCGCCGCGCTCGACCGCGCGATCACGGGGCGCACGACGTTCATCGTGGCGCACCGGCTGAGCACGCTGCGCCGCGCCGACTTCATCATCGTGCTCGAGCGCGGCCGCATCGTGCAGCAGGGCACGCACGAGAAGCTGATGCGCGAGACCGGACCCTACCAGCATGTCGCCAGCCTGCAGCTGGTGGACGGGCGGGAGCTCGGCGCGCCGGCGGGCGGGGAGGGCACGCCATGAGGCCGCCCCCGACCCCCGGAGGGCTCACGCTGCTCAGCCGCGACGACGAGGAGGACGAGCAGTTCCGCCCGCTGGAGTGGGGGCTCATCCGCCGCCTGCTCGGGTACACGGCGCCGGTGCGCGGCAAGTTCCTCGCCCTGTGCGTCCTCACCGTCATCCGCTCGGTCCAGCTCCCCGCGCTGGTCTGGGTGGTCTCGCTCGTGATCACCGGGCCGATCGCGCAGCTCAACCCGGCGGCCGTGGTTCTCGGTGTCGTGGGCTACGGAATCCTCGCGCTCACCACCGACGGGATGTTCCACTTCCGCCAGCGGTACGCCCTCGAGATCGGCGAGACGGTGGTCAGCGGCCTGCGCTCCCAGCTTTATGCCCGCGTGCTCCGCCAGCCGCTGGCGTTTTTCCACCGGGTGAAGATCGGGCGCATCATCGGGCGCGTGACGAGCGACGTCGAGGTGGTGCGCGCGGGCATCCAGGACGTGCTCTTCGTCACGATCGTGCAGGGCGGCGCAATGCTGTTCGCCGCGGTGGTGATGGCGTGGATCGACCCGGTGATGTTCCTGATCGTGCTCGCGATGGCGCCGGCGCTGTGGGTCGTCAACCGCCACTTCCGCGGCCGGCTCAGCCGGCACTCGCGCGCGGCGCAGGAGAGCTTCAGCCGCGTCACGGCCACGCTCGCCGAGTCGGTCAACGGCATCCGCGTCACCCAGGGCTTCGTGCGGCAGGAGACTAACGCCGGCCTCTTCCGCGGGCTGCTGGCCGACCACTCGCGCTACAACATCGCGCTGACCCGCACCTCGGCGATCCTGACGCCGCTGCTGGAGCTGAACAGCCAGTTCTTCGTGGCGATCCTGCTGCTCTTCGGCGGCTGGCGGGTCTTCCACGGGGAGATGGCGACGGGCGACCTGATCAAGTTCTTCCTGCTCGCGAACCAGTTCTTCGCCCCGATCGCGATCATCGGCAACCAGTACAACCAGGCCCTGATCGCGATGGCGGGCGCCGAGCGCGTCTTCCGCCTGATCGACGCCCCGCCGGACTGGGAGGACGCTCCGTCCGCCACGGATCTGGACGATCCGCGGCCGGGCAAGTTCCAAGTGACAAGTGACACGTTCCAAGAAGGAGCCGGAGCGATCCCTCATTCTCGTCACTCGTCACCCGCCACTGGTCACTTGCCGCCGTTCGGCGGCATCCGCGTCGAATTCCGGAACGTCACCTTCGGCTACGACCCGGCGCGGCCGATCCTGCACGACATCAGCTTCACGGCGGAGGCCGGGCAGACGGTGGCGCTGGTCGGCCACACCGGCAGCGGCAAGAGCACGATCGTGAACCTCGCGGGAAAGTTCCACCTCCCGACGCGCGGCGCGGTGCTGGTGGACGGGCGCGACCTGGCGACGGTGACCGGCGGCTCGCTGCACCGCCAGATGGGCCTCGTGCCGCAGCAGAACCACCTCTTCAGCGGCCCGGTGCTCGACAACCTCCGGCTCGGCCGGCCCGAGGCCACCGAGGCCGAGGTGCTGGCGGCGGCGGAGGCGCTCGGTTGCCGCGACCTGTTCGAGGCCCTGCCGGGCGGGCTCGCGACCGAGGTCGGCGAGCGTGGCGCCGCGCTGTCGGTCGGTCAGCGCCAGCTGGTCTGCTTCACCCGCGCGCTCCTCGCAGACCCGCGGCTCGTCGTGCTCGACGAAGCCACGAGCGCGATCGACGCCGTGACGGAGGCGCGCCTGCAGGAGGCGCTCGTGCGGCTGCTGCGCGGGCGGACGAGCTTCATCGTCGCGCACCGGCTCAGCACGATCCGTCACGCGCACCTCGTGCTCGTGCTCGACCAGGGCCGCATCATCGAGCGTGGCACGCATCCGGAGCTGATCCGGGCCGGCGGCACCTACGCCGCGCTGTACCGGCAGTTCGTGCAGGTCGACGACGATCCAGCCGCGAGCTGAGAGTCGAGGGTCGAGAGCCGCGCCAAAGGGTGAGTCGATGGGGCGGTCGGGTTCAAAGAGTGTCGCATCGGGATTCCGGCTCTCGATCCTGGCCTCTGGACTCTCGACTTCACGAGGCCGGCGAAAGTCGCAATTCACCGCTTTTTCAGAGGGAAACGGCCGGTCGCGAACGCAAAGATTTCTCAAAATTTTCCTCGGAAAACCGCATCTTCTCCCTCTAGTAGTGCGTTGCTTTCAGGTAAAACCGTCTCACAACCCATCATCACTATGGCTAAATCAGCTCCCAAACCAGCTCGTAAACCGAATGCCGCGTTCATGAAACCGGTGACCCCTGACGACAAGCTTGCCGCTGTCGTTGGCGCGTCCCCCCTCCCGCGCACGGAGCTCACCAAGAAGCTCTGGGCCTACATCAAGAAGAATGGTCTGCAGGACAAGAAGGTCCGCACGCAGATCAATGCCGACGACAAGCTGAAGCCCGTGTTCAACGGCAAGGCCAAGGTCAGCATGTTCGAGATGACCAAGCTGGTTTCCGGCCACGTCAAATAAGCCAGCGCTAGCTTTTTTACCCTGAAGCGCCGCGGGATTT
>CAMDOO010000031.1 GCA_945903545.1 Opitutus sp. GAS368
GGACGCAAATGACACGGCAAAACGATCGAGCTGCCCCAACCAAGGTGAACGCACTTTAAGGGGAAGTGATTCGGTCAGGCCGGAATACCCCGTTTATCATTCGCGGACATTCGCGCGATTCGCGGGCCAAACCACTCCCCGTCACCGCGCCCGCGCCGCGATCCGTTCCAGCAGTGCGATGCGTTGCTCGAGGGTAACCTCGTTGCGCTCCGGTGGTCGCACCAGCCGGAGCTCGGCTTCCTCCCGCACCAGCAATCCCCAGCCGGCCGGGATCTCGTGCGACGCCACGAGTTCCTCCGTCTCGACCACAAGATAAAGAAACGTCGCCGCCCGCCAGCGCGCCAGCCTCGCGAACTTCGTCCCCTCGTGCAGCGCCGCCTGCGCCGCGCGCAGCTCGCGCGTCACCGCCCGGTGCGTCGCGTGCCGCGTCCCGCGCAGGTCAATGCATTCGAACTCCGGGAAAAGTTCGTCGCCCTTCCGCAGGTCCGGCCGGTGCGCGCCGATCAGGGCGTTCAGCTCGTCGAGCCGCACCGCCGGCTCCCGCACTTTGACGAGCGTCCGAATCTCATCCGCCGCATCGCGCCGGAAATCCGCCCGGCTCGCCTTGCACTCGAACACCGCCGTGACCGCCCCCGGCCCAAGCTGCCCCGGACTCGCCGCCGCCACATCCCCCCGGTAGCCCGAGCGCGGCAGTCGCACCTCTGTCGCCCCCAATCCCAGCCGGTTCGCCCGCGCCCACGTGAGCGCGAGCCGCTTCAGCACCCGATGCGCCTCGGTCTCGCCCTTGCCTGCGCCCGGCTGGGACAAGTCACCCGGCACAGGACCGGCAGAAGCACGAGACGTGGAAATCTTCACGGCAGGAGGAGGAGGACGCGCCCCGCACCGTGCCACCCACGTCGCCCCCAAGCAAGCGATGCCATGGAGTCGCCCGATCCCGCCGGCCAATCCCCCACAGGCTCCGCCTGGATTTCACGTAATACGTGAAAACTGCGCCCCGCGCCCCGCCGGCGGCCTAGCCAGAGTTTCATCTATTAAATGAAACTCTGGTGCGTCCCGGGACGGAGGGAACACCTGCCAGGGCTCCGTCCAACAGGTCACGGAATGCGTGACATGCTGGGTAGGGCCCGGTCGGCAAGACCGGTGCTGTCTTGCCGTAGGACGGGAAAGCTGGCCCGCTTGGGCGCCCCTTTCATCCCCGACGCCATGCCTGCTGAAAGTTACCTCGAGCTGGTCATCCGCGAAATGCAGCGCACCAAGATCATGGCCGACCGTGCCATCACGCAGCAGCTCGCCGGCTCGAACTGGCAGAGCCTGACCATTCCGCTCGGCGGCTCAGCGGCCTTTGACTAGGCGCCGCGGAAATACCTTCCCAAAACCAAAGCCTAGGCCCTGGCGCCCGCCACCACCCGATGCGCATTACCAGGATCAGCACCTTCGCCCTTGCGTTGCCGCAGACCACGCTCATCGCGCCATGGGGCTGCCAGGTGTTCAAGGTCGGAGGCAAGGTGTTCATCATCCTTTCGCATGACGGCGACCTCGCCGGCGGGATCTCGCTCCAGAGCACGCCGGAGGAATTCGACGCGCTGGTGCAGCGCGACGGCTTCATCCAGGCGCCCTACTGCGCCAAGCGCCTTTGGTTTCGCCTCGAGGATCCGACGCTTGTTCCCGGGCCGGAACTGCAGTTCCTCATCCGCCGCAGCTACGACCTCGTGGTCGCGAAGCTGCCGAAGCAGGTAGAGGCGGCGATCCGCAGTGCCTGAAGCCGGTCCGAGCCAGGCGAGAGTCCAGAGCGGAGAGCCGGAGTCTCGGAGTTAGCTTCAAATCAGGGGCTTCGAAGCTCATCCCTGAGCTGCCTCCGCGCTTCCGACTTCAGCGTTGAGCGTTCAGCTTCGAACGTTGAGCTTTCCCCGGCTCCCCCCCGTTTCGTCGAGCCCATCCCGCCCATGCAAGCTGCCGACTCCCTCCCCCGCACCATCGACGAGTACATCGCGGGCTTCCCGCCCTCAGTCCGACCCATCCTGAACAAGGTTCGGGCCACGATCCGCCGGGCCGCGCCCCGCGCCACCGAGGCGATCAAGTACCGGCTGCCCACCTTCATGCTGCACGGAAACCTCGTCCATTTCGGCGCGTTCAAGAAACACCTCGGCTTCTATGCGACCCCGACGGGCAACGCCCAGTTCCGTACCGAGCTCGCGGCCTACCAAGGGGCCAAGGGCTCCGTTCAGTTCCCGTTCGATCGTCCGATCCCCTACGGCCTCATCACCCGCATGGTGCGCTTCCGCATGGAGGAGAACACCGCCCGGGCCGGGGCGAAACAGAAACCCGCCGCCACCTCGGCGCCCAAGGTGAAAACCACCATTCGGACTGTCCTCCATCGCGGCGGCAGCCTCTGGGCCAAGGGCCCAATGAGAGGCAAGACCATGACCGGCTACTGGGAGTGGTTTCGCCAGGACGGCACCAAGCTCCGCTCCGGCCATTTCGCCGCCGGCAAGCAGACTGGCGTGTGGACCACCTACGATCGCCAGGGAAAGGTCCACAAGGTGACGGACTTGAAGCCGCGGAAGAAAACGCCCGTCCGCGCCTAGGGCTCGGGCGCCGCCGGATTCATGCCGTCGAGCGTCGAGAGTTGAGAGTCGAGAGCTGGAACGCGGAGCCACTCCCGCACCGCGGTATTCGGACTGGCCTCCAGCGGCGCCAAACGCCAGACCAGCAGCCACCCCCCGACCGCATGAGCCCGACCCCGCCTCGCGTGACCTGCCCGAAGCTCCGGCTTCCCCGCCTCTGCCTGGCCCTCCTGGGCCTCGCTTTCGCCCTGACCCCGCTCACCGCCACCCGGGCAGCGGAGCCCGCCGCGCCCCTGCGCATCTTTCTCCGCGGCGGCCAAAAGACCCACGGGCCGGCCACGAACGGCCTGCACGACAGCCCGACGTGGCTCAAGGAATGGCAACCCCTCCTGGCGGCACGGGGCGCGCAGGTGACCGCGGCCCCGCGCTTTCCCACGGCGGAGGAACTGGAGCAGACCGACGTCCTCGTCCTGTTCGCGCCCGACGCCGGGACCATCCTCGGCGAGCAACGCGCGAACCTGGAAAAATTTCTGAAACGCGGCGGCGGCATTACCTCACTCCACCAAGCGCTGGTGGCCGGCCGGGATCCCCAGTGGTTCAAGGGCATCGTGGGCGGATCGTGGGAAAACGGGGTCGCCAAGTATTTCGAGGGCCCAAACACCTACTACTACGTCAACCCGGAGCACCCCATCACGAAGGGCGCGGCCAACTTCACGATCGACGACGAGGTCTACTGGGACCTGCACCTGATGCCGAATGCACAGATCCTCGCCTCCAGCATGCAGCCAGTCCGTCCCGCCCGCGGCGCCCCGGCCCCCGCCGAGCCCGCGATCGGCAAACTCATCCCGCAGATCTGGGTCTATGAGAACCAGCTCGAGGGCGGCACGCCTTACCGCGCCTTCGTTTCCCTGCTCGGCCACCACTTCAGCACCTTCTCCTCGCCCCATGTGCGCGCCGTGGTCCTCCGCGGCATCGCCTGGGCCGGCCGGCGGGACGCCGACCTGCTGACCACGCCCGAGGAAGTGGCCGCGTTGAAATAACCCCTGGGCTCCGGCCATGAATCCCGCGCTGCCGCTCTCCGATCTCGGCCAGATCGCCCTTACCGTCAGCGACGTCGCCGCGCCGAAAAAGTTCTACCACCAGCTGCTTGGCCTGAAGCTCCGTGACGATCCGGGACCGAACCGCGCGTCCCTCGTCGCCGGTGACATCCGCCGCATGCTCACCAGCAAGGGCGGCGCCAAAGCCATGGGGAAAGGCTCCGCCCGGTACTTCCGCACTCCCTCCCACGCCGAGACCTATTCCACCCTGGATCGTGGGCGTGTGGGGACACACGCCCCTGCCGCGGCAAACACCGAGCGGCTGAAATCCGGTCCGCCGCCAGCGGGCCACGGCCGTTAAATCTCCGCGGCACTTCCGGTTGTTCCTTGGCGTCACCCGGGGAAGCGTTTTTCCTTCCGGCCAACGTGTCTTCACCGTCCTCTCCCGCCATCTCCCCGCCTGCCCGCCCCCTGTCGCTCGGCGTGATCTTCCTCACGCTGTACATCGACCTGATCGGCTTCTCGATCATCTTCCCACTCGGGCCGGACCTGCTGACGCACTACCTGAACCTCGAGGGCACGACCGGCGCGCTCGGCTGGATGCTCGGCCAGGTCAACGCCCTTGCCCGCAGCTTTGGGATCGAGAGTTACGCGCCAGTGCTCTTCGGCGGCGTGCTGAGTTCAGTCTTCTCCATTCTCCAGTTCATCTTCGCGCCCTTCTGGGGCTCCGTCTCCGACCGCCGCGGCCGCCGCGGAGTGCTGATGCTCTCGGTCGCCGGCACCGCCGCCGGCTACTTCCTTTGGCTCGTCAGCGGCTCGTTCTGGCTTTTCCTCGTCTCCCGCATCGTGAGCGGCGCCTTCAGCGGCAACATCTCGGTCGCCACGGCCGCCGTGGCGGACGTCACCACCCGGGCCGAGCGTTCCAAGGCCATGGGCATCGTCGGCGCCGCCTTCGGGCTCGGCCTCGTCACCGGCCCTGGCATCGGGGCTTTTGCGGCGCGCTTCAACCTCCTCGATTCGTATCCGTCGCTCGCCCGCTTTGGCATCAACCCCTTCTCGGTCCCCGCGCTCATCGCGCTCGGCCTTTGTGTGCTGAACTTGGTCTGGATCCAGCGGCGCTTCAAGGAGACCCTCTCCGTCGCCACCCGCGAGGAGTCCCTGGAACCCCGCCTGCGCAACCCGATCAGCGCCATCCTTGGGCTCGGCAACCCCGCCCTGCGCCGCGCCAACCTGGTGGCCTTCGTTTTCTCCGTCGCCTTCGTGGCCATGGAATCCTCGCTCACCTTCCTCGCCACGCGGCGCTTCGGCTATTCCTCCTGGGAGAACGGCCTGCTCCTGGGTTTCCTCGGCATCTGCGCGGTGGTCACGCAGGGCTACATTGTCCGCAAGCTGCTCGTCCGGATGGAGGAGATCCGGGTGCTCATGACCGGCCTCGCCCTCACCACCGTGGGCCTGCTGATGGTCGGTTTTGCCCAACAGCCGTGGCTGCTCTACTCCGGCATCGCCGTGCTCGCCGCCGGCGCCGGCCTCGTGAACCCCGCCACCTCCGGCCTGATCTCCCTGTACGCCGGCCCGGCCGAGCAGGGCCGCGTGCTCGGCATCTTCCGGTCCCTCGGCTCGCTCTCCCGCGCGATCACCCCGGTGTGCGCCGGCATCCTCTTCTGGTGGCGCGGTGGCGCGAGCGTGTTCGTCGCCGGCGCGGCGATGTCCCTCGTTTCCCTGTTCCTCTGCGCCGCCCTGCCCAAGCCGGTGAAATGACCCCGAGCCTGCGTCGCACCACCGTCTGCCTTCTTGCCGCCGCCGGCCTGCTGCTGGCGGCGGGTTGCACCAGCATCCGCTCCGCCATCTCGCGGCCGGGCACCACACGGCTTTCCGAGCCGCTGGTGGTCCTGCCTGCCGAGCGCCACGGCAACCTCCTGCTCCTCGAGGTGAAATGGGACCGCTCGGGCCCGTACCGCTTCCTCATCGACACCGGATCCTCGGCCACGCTCGTCTCCCCCGATTTCGCCAAGCGTTACGGCCAGAAATCCACCCAGCCAGCCGCCACCCCGGATGTGGTCGTCGGCACCTCCCGGGGCAACACCCGCACCCTGCCCTCCACGACCGTCAGCCGGATCGAGCTCGGTGACGCCCGCTTCGACGAGGTTCCCGCCCTGATCCTCGACTGCGAGCCCCTCTCCCTTGCGCTTGGCGTCAAGGTGGACGGCATCCTTGGCTTTCCGCTATTCCGCGAAACCGTGCTCACCCTCGACTACCCTGCGTCGCAAGTGCGACTCGCCCGCCAGACTCCGGACCACGACCGGCCGGGCACGACGATCCCCTTCAATAATCTCCGCAAGATCCCCTCGATCCCGACTCGGGTGGGCGACGCTTCCCCGCTCGTCCTGATCGATTCCGGCAGCGATGGCCCCCTGAGCCTCAACCCGGTCGGGCTCGACCTGAAATTTGCCGTCCCGCCCCGGCCAGGTGGCATCGTCAACACCCTCACCGGTGATGAGCCGCGGACGTTCGCCCGGCTGGCCGGTGACGTCCGGATCGGCGACGTGACCCTCGACCGGCCCGTCACCCAGCTCACCGACGGCCTTTCCGCGATCGGCGGCGGCGTGCTGCAGAATTTCACCGTGACGTTCGACCAGGCGCACAACGAGGTGACCTTTTTCCGCGGCGCCGCCGGGGCGGTCACGATGTCGCCGCTGCGGAGCCCCGGCCTGAGCTTCACCAACAAGGGCGTGTACTGGCAGGTGGCCGGGGTGATCCCCCATTCACCCGCCGCCACCTCGGCGATCCAGCCGGGCGACCTCGTGGTGCGGATCGACGGCGAGCCCATCAGCCAGTGGAACCGCCGGCGCTTCGACATCCTCGTGGCCTCGGCCCGCGAGGTGACCTACACCCTGCAGAACGGGACCCGCGAAACCCACGTGACCGTGGCGACGTACGAGCTGGTGCCGTAGCGCGGCGCGGCGCCGCGCTACGCAGTTTAAGCCTGAAGTTTAAGTTTAAGGCCGGAGTCCGATCCGACACTTCAACTTCCAACTTAAACTTCAACTGCGGCGCAGGAGGAATGCGCCGGCCCCATCGTGGCCGCTTTCCCACGGGACGCTGATGATGCTCTTCTCCAGCTTGAACGGGCCGCCCGCCCGGCTGCCGAAGAACTCGCGCACCACGCGATCGTTCTCCTCCGGGTCGATGCTGCAGGTCGAGTAGACGAGCCGGCCGCCGGGAGCGACCAAATGGGCCGCCGCGTGGAGGAGCTCCAGCTGCTGCATGGCGTGCTTGCGGAAATCACCTTCCTGCAGGCGCCATTTCACATCGACCCGGTGGCGCATGACCCCGGTGTTCGAGCACGGCACATCGAGCAGCACCGCGGAGAACTCGGTCGGGAGCCGGTGCTCCCGCAGTTCATAGCCGGCCCCCTTGAGGAGGTCGCACTGGACCAGCGCGACCTCGACCCCATGGGCGCGGGCGAGGTTTTCCTTCAGGCGGGCGATGCGGGGACCCGCCAGGTCCATGGCCACGACCCGCCCGGCGGACGCGGCGTCCGGCGCGGAGCGATGGAGCACATCGGCGATCTGCAGGCTCTTGCCGCCCGGGGCGGCGCAGGCATCGAGCACCGTGTCACCGGCCTTGAGATCCAGTAATTCCACCGCAAACCGCGTCGCCGGGTCCTGCAGGTAGATCTTGCCGGCCTTCAGCAGCGGCTCGACGTCCGACCAACGCCCGGGGGGCACTTCATGGAAACCGGGCCACATCGTCGGCTTCAGCCAATCGGGCGGCGGACCCTCCGCCCGCCAGCGGGCGTAAACGGGCGCCGGCACCTGGTTCCACTCAAGCAGCGAGCGCGTCGCCGCCGCGCCGAAATTCCGGAGCCAGCGGTTCACGAGCCATTCCGGGTGGGAAAACACCTCCGCGAGCGCCGCGGCGTCCGCCAGCTTGGGCAGGGGCTTAACCTCGGCGAGCCGGGCGGCGAGCTTGCGCACGACCGCGTTCACCATCCGGGCCTCGGCCGGGCTGGCCAGTTCCTTGGTCCGCTCCACGGCATGATGGACGATGCGGGCCACCAAGCCCTCCTCCTCGGGCGCGGGGCCGGCCTCCAGGAGCTCGAAACCGGCCAGCAGCAGCGCAGCCCGGGTCTCGAAGCGCGGCGCGTGCACCACGAGGCGCGTCACCTCGCCGTCGAGGCGGCCGAAGTGCCGGATCACGCCGAAAACCAGGTGCTGGCAGCGCGCGCGCTCGGCGGTGGACATCCCCCGGGGCAGGGCCTGCAGCAGCTCGTCGACCCGTTCCCGACGGTCCAACCAGCGGCCCAGAAGCTTCGCGGCCTCGGTCCAGGCGCCTCCCGGAGGCGTGGTTTTGGCAAATCCACTCTTAGACATCGGTACCCCCGACACACTGTTTGACATCATTAGTCATTGTCCGCTCAACTCTCCCGTTCAGGCTCTTCCACACGCAATCATGAATTCCGACGCAGTCTCCGCGCTCATCGCAAAAACCCCGTCCTTGAAGGCGGTCAAAGCCAAGCTGGAGGCGATGAAGCCCGGGAGCTACGTGGTCCACCAAAGCTGGGGCTTCGGCCAGATCAAGAAGTTCGACGAGGACACCCTCAAGCTCCACATCGACTTCAAGGGCAAGAAGGGCCACGCGATGGACCCCTCGTTCTGTGTCACCACCATGGAGGTGCTGCACGAGAAGCATTTGCTCGTCCGCAAGGAGACCGAGCCGAAGAAGATCGCCGAGCTGATCGAGGAGAACGCCGTGCAGCTCGTGGTCGAGGCCCTGCAGGCCTACCCGGGCAACGCCACCAGCGCGATCGACCTCGAGATCACGCTCAACCAGGTGATCGGTGAGGAAAAATTCAAGAAGTGGTGGGCGGCAGCCCGCAAGGCCATCTCCAAGGATCCCCGCATCTCCGTTCCGGCCAAGAAGACCGAGATGTTCGTCCTCCGTGAGGTCCCCGTGTCGGCGCAGGACGAGATCGTCGAGCAGTTCGGCGGCACCCGCTCCGCCCGCCGCCGGATCGCGCTGGCCGAGGAACTCCTCGACGCCGCCGACAAGAAGAGCCCCAAGGCCGAGCTGACCGCCATCCTCACCGGCCTCGCCGAGGCCGTGAAGGACAGCAACCAGCTCACCCCCTCCGAGCGCCTCTACGGCGCCGCCGTGCGCGACGACCTTTCCAAGCTGCTCGGCGACGCCACCGTCTACGAGCCGACCCAGGCCTCCCTCATCGGCAACATCCGCGACCTCACGGCCATCGCCGAGAAGATCCCGGTCCATTTCCAGCGCCGCTTCCTCGAGTTGGTCAAGGTGACCTACCCGATCGAGCACCGCGACCTCGGCTTCACCCTGCTCAAGAGCAGCCAGGGCAAGTTCACCACCGAGTGCATCAATTTCCTCGTCGAGAACGGCCACTCCGACGAACTCGCCGCCACCCTCAAACGCTGGCAGACCGAGCAAAACCTCCGCGCCCCGGTCCTACTCTGGATCGTGAAGAACCGGCACTCGAAGAAGTTCGCCAAGCTGCTGAACGACCTCATCACCCCACGCCTGCTCCACGCCATCTTCTTCGCGATCGACTACGAGGCCCTCCAGGCCGCCAGCGCCCGCCGCATCCCGCTCGGCGACATCCTCAGCGAGGACACCGACCTGATCGCCGACCTGCTCTCCACGGCCGACCCCGAGACCGCGCGCGACCTCGCCAACACCCTCATGCTCAACCAGGGCTTCGAGGAACTGACGAAGAAGTCCCTCCTCGCTCGCTTCATCAAGATCTTCCCCGGCATCCAGTCCCTCGTGGCCGCCGACGCCGAGAGCAAGGAGGAGCTACTCCTCGTCTCCCGCGAGAGCTTCGAGCGCAAGCGCACCGAGTACGAAGCCATCGTCTCCAAGAAGATCCCCGAGAACTCCAAGGCCATCGCCACCGCCCGCGAACACGGCGACCTCAAGGAGAACTCCGAGTACAAGATGGCCAAGCAGGACCAGCAGGTCCTCATGGCCCAGAAGGGCCAACTCGAGAAGGAACTCGCCCGCGCCCGCATCAACGACTTCAAAGAAGCCAGCACCGACCAGGTCAGCGTCGGCACCGTCGTCGACGTCCGCGATCTCAAGGGTGGCAAGACCGCCCGCTACACCGTGCTCGGCGCCTGGGACAGCAATCCCGACAAGGGCGTCATCTCCTACAAGACCCCGCTCGGCCTCGCCCTCCTCGGCAAAAAGCCGGGCGACCAGGTGAAGGTGAAGATCGGCGGCTCGGAGGAGTCCTACGAGATCACCGGCCTCGCCCGGTACGTGGATTCGGTCTGAGCCGGGCTAAATCGTTCTCGTTCTCCTACTCGTTCTCGTTCTCCGATCTGAATCGGATTTGAGAGAACGAATAGGAGGGCGAGAACGACGATATCCCCGGCCCCCTCGGCCATTGCCTTTGGTCGCGGCCCTGGCTTCATCTGCCGCCCGTGAACCAATCGTGGGATATCCTCAAGGCGCTGTCCGATCCCACCCGCCTCCGTCTCCTCTCCCTGCTGCAGCGCGAGGAGCTGTCCGTCGCCGAGCTCCAGGAAGTCCTCGGCATGGCGCAGTCCCGCATTTCCTCCCAGCTCGCCCTGCTCCGGAAAGCCGGGCTGGTCAGCGACCGGCGCGACGGCAAGAAGGCCTTCTATTCCCCGCGGGCCGACCTGCCGCCCCGCTCCCTCGCGCTCGTCCGCAGCGCGGTCGAGTCCGTGGCCGCCCTGCCCATGGTCGAGAGCGACCGGGAGAACCTTGACCGGATCCTGCAGAAACGCCGGCGCGTCTCCGAGCAGTACTTCAATCTCATCGCCGGCCGCCTCGGCCGGAAGCACTGCCCCGGCCGCTCGTGGGAGGCGATCGGCCACCTCGCTCTCCGCCTCGTGCCGGCGATTGCCGTGGCGGACCTCGGCGCCGGCGAGGGCCTGATCTCGCAGCTGCTGGCACGGCGCGCCCGCCAGGTGTGGTGCATCGACAACTCCCCCCGCATGGTCGAGGTCGGCACTGAACTCGCGAAGAAGAACGGCCTCCACAACCTCGAGTACCGGCTCGGCGACATCGAGCAGGTGCCGCTGCCGGACGGGACCGTCGACCTCGCCATCCTCAGCCAGGCCCTCCACCACGCCCAGCACCCGCAACGCGCCGTCGACGAGGCATTCCGCATCCTGCGGCCGGGCGGCCAGCTGCTCCTGCTCGACCTCAACGAGCACCGGTTCGAAAAGGCCCGCGAGCTCTACGCCGACGTCTGGCTCGGCTTCAAGGAGGGCTCCCTGCACGGTTTCCTCAAGCACGCCGGCTTCACCAAGGTCGAGGTCACAGCCGTCTCCCGCGAGGCCGCCCCGCCCCATTTCGAGACCCTGCTGGCCACCGGCGTGAAGGCGTAATCCAACCCGTTTTTCCCGCGAATAGACGCCCATGAACGCGAATTCCGGAGTCGATCTTCCCCATCCAACACCGGCTGGCTCGACCCCCTTTTTTTGGGCGCAGGCTTGCCGATCACGGCCTCCCGTCTTCGTTCGCGTGAATTCGCGGCCATTCGCGGTTAAAAAATGCCTCGACCGATGCCCCTTGTGCTTTCGAGCAACCACCTGAAGCCCACCCCATGAAACCTTTCCTCCCCGCCCTGCTCACCGGGCTGGTCCTGGCGTCCACCACCGTGTTTGGCGCCGCCGCCACGCCCAAGACCGCGGCTCCGGCCGCTCCGGTGATCCCCGCCACGCCCCGGGCCGAGACCATCGACCTGGAGTCCCGGGGCCGGATCGTGCTGGTCCTGCCGGCCGGCTGGACCGTCGTCCGCGAGGATCCCGACAACGCCCTCGACCTCACCCTCAAAGCCCCGTCCGGGGTGAACGCCATGGCGCGCTTCACCTTCGGCTTCCCGGCGGAAGGGAACTTCGAGACCGCCGCCGACGTCCGGACCCGGGCCACCGAGCTCGGCGAGGACCAGGTCGATTCTTCCGTCGAGAAGCGCGTCGTCCTGCAGACCTACAAGCTCCGCAGCGGCTACGGCTACTACAGCAGCTACACCGACCCGAAGCTGGTCGGGAAGAAACCCGTCCCCGGCGACTTCAAGTACATCACCGTCGGCGTGTTCCGGCCCGCCCCCGGGATCGTCGGGATTGTCTCGATCCTCTGCGATGACCTGGCCGGCCCCGAGTACAAGCAGCTGCAGCAGGTCGTCGAGACCCTTGAGCTCCTCGGCCCCGGCGGCGCCCGGCGCAAGACCGAGTTCTAAAAAACGGACCTTCCCCGTTGCCAATGCCGTTTCCCGGCGTCATTGCCGTGTGCGATACCCCCACCCGACCATGCATCCCCTCCGGCTCCTGGTGCTGTTTCTTTCCCTGTTTGCCGGCCTCCGCGCCGCCGACGCCATCCAGGTGGCCGGCGTGATCTCGATGGGCCCGGGCAAGACCATGGTGCGGCTCGTCAACGCCACGACCGGCTTCGCCTCCTGGGTCTCCGTCGGCGACACCTTTGCGGGCTACCGCGTGCAATCCTACAACGCGTCGCCCGACGGCAAGAGCGACTCCGTGACCCTCTCCGGCAACGGCGCCCCGCTCCGCCTCACCCTCGCGACCCCCAAGGTCCGCAGCACCAACGCCCGCGGCGGCAACGCCGCCACCCCGACACCGGCCAACGCCGCGCCGACCCCCTTCTTCAGCGAAGCAAACACGCCGATGGCGCCGGGCAATGCCGAGCCGGCCGTGAACCAGGCCGCCCCGCTGCCGCCCCCGACTCCCCCGGGAAATTGATCGGCCCGGCAGGGCGCGTCACTTTCGCCTCCGCTTGGGCCGGGATGGGCTGTGACCGCCGAGATTCTTCTGCTGATTCCGGGTAGGGCTGGCTCGACGAGCCGGCCGCGATCGTTCGAGGCCGCCCTACCTCCTCCGGCCAAGGCGGAATCCAACGGAGTCCGCCCTCAATCCACCTTGATCCGCGCCCGGTAGAAGGCGTCGCACTTCGCGTAGATTTCCTTTGGCGACGTCAAAGTCAGCGCCTCGTTGGCCAGCGCCACGGCGTCGGCCATGGTCATGGCGCGGACCAGATAACGCACCGCCGGGATCAGCGGCGGGGTCATGCTCAGGGCATCGATCCCCAGACCGAGCAGAAGTGGCGCAAACACCGGGTCGCCGGCCATTTCACCGCACACACTCACCGGGATGTTCCGCGCATGCGACACGTCGATCAGGGCCCGCAGGGTGCGGATCACCGCGGGGTGGCTCGGCTCGTAGAGGTGCGCGATCCGGTCGTTCACCCGGTCGATCGCCAGCAGGTACTGGATCAGGTCGTTGGTGCCCACGCTGAAGAAACTGCAATGGTTCGCGAGGATGTCGGCCGTCATGGCCGCGCTGGGGATCTCGATCATCGCGCCCACCGCGAGCTGCTCGTCGAATTTCTCGCCCCGGCCGCGCAGCTCGGTCTTGCACTCCTCGAGCACCGCGTTGGCCTTCGCCAGCTCCTCGCTGCCGCTGATCATCGGGTACATCACCTGCACCCGGCCGTGGCTGCTCGCCCGCAGGATCGCCCGGAGCTGGTCCTTGAAGATGTCCGTGTGCTCGAGGCAGAACCGGATCGCCCGGAAACCCATGAACGGATTCTCTTCCTTGCCGAAGAGGTGCGCGCTCGCCGCCATCGGCTTGTCGCCGCCCAGGTCGAGCGTGCGGATCACCACCGGGTTGGGCGCGATTCCCGCCGCGATCGCCCGGTAGGCCTCGAACTGCGCTTCCTCGGTCGGCATTTTTTCCTCGTTGAGATACAGGTACTCGGTGCGGAACAGCCCCACGCCCTCGGCGGAGTACTCCTTCACGAGGGCAACCTCGTCGACCTTCTCGATGTTGGCCATCAACCGCACATTCACGCCGTCGAGCGTCACCGCCGGCTGGCGGTTGGCCTCCATCAGGCGGGCCTGCAGCGTCTCCTTCGCCCGGCGGATCTGGCCGTAGCGGAAGAGGGTCGATTCCGAGGGGTTGATGATGACCACCCCGTCGTAGCCGTCGACGATCACCCAGTCGCCGTCATTGACCCGCTGCGTGAGGTCGCGCACGCCCACGACCGCCGGGATCTTCATCGACCGGGCCACGATCACCGCGTGGCTCGTCTTGCTCCCGGAATCGGTCACCATGCCCAAGGCCTGGCTGCGGTCGATCCCGGCCGAGTCCGAGGGCGTGATGTCCCGGGCGAAGATGATGCGTTTCTCGGCCAGCTGGCTGAGATTCCGCGCGGCCTGGCCGAGCAGGTTCCGGAGCATGCGCTGCGCGACGTCGCGGATGTCGCTCGCCCGCTCCCGCAGGTACTCGTCGTCGATCTCGTCGAACGCCTTGATGTAGCGCGCCGAGATCCGGTTGAAGCAGGTCTCGATATTGTGATGCGTCGCCTCGAAGTCCCGGACCGTCTCGCCGATCAGGGCCTGGTCCTCGAGAACCATCAGATGGGCATCAAAGATGCGGGCCTCGTCGGGGCCGAGGTTCTTCTCCACCTGGCCCTGGATCTTCGAGATCTGCTGGCGGGTCTGCAGCAGCGCCTGCTCGAACCGCGCCACCTCGTCCTTCCGCTTTTCCGGCTCGACCACGTAGTCCGGCAACTCGACGTCGTTCTGGAGGTAGAGGAAAACCTGGCCAAAGGCGATGCCCTGCGAGGCGGCGATGCCTTGCACCAGCAGTTCCTGGCGGGCTCCGGGATTTTCAGGCATGAAGAGGCGCGGCTCGAACGATGGGGCAACCGCGGCGGCGGACGATAACCCGCCGGCTCCGGGCAGCGTCAATGCGGATCTGCGTTTTCGCCGTCACGGATCGGAAAAATCCCCGGAAACCCGAACCGACCAAGGATTACACGGATGGCACAGATAAAACGATCTCCCGGCAGTTCGACAGGAGGTCGCTGAAGACATGGAGGATGCCCCGATCCTAACCTCCCTTTCCTCACTGCCCTCCTGTGAAAAGAGGCGCGGATGTCCGGGGTTCCAATCCGTGTCATCCGTGCAATCCGTGGTTAAGCATCCTCCTGATTTCGTTCCGGCCGCGAATTTCTTTGCGCCTGCCCCCCGATTTTGCGGCCATCGCGCCCCACCGCACCCATGGATTACCATCTGGATAACGAACGAAGGCCGGGCGACGTCCCGCCGATCGATTTCCGGAAGGAGCTCAACGACGAGCAATTCAACGCGGTGACTGCCGCCCCCGGCCCGCTGCTCGTGCTCGCCGGCGCCGGCTCGGGCAAGACCCGCACCCTCACCTACCGCGTCGCCTGGCTCCTCTCCCAGGGCGTGCGGCCCGGCGAGATCCTGCTCCTCACCTTCACCAACAAGGCCGCCAAGGAAATGCTCCACCGCGTGCAGGACCTCACCGGGGTCGAACCCGCGCGCTTCTGGGGCGGCACCTTCCACAGCATCGGCCACCGCGCCCTGCGCATGCACGGCGAGACCATCGGGCTCTCCCGCACCTTCACCATCCTCGACGCCGACGAGTCCGAGGGCGTCCTGCGCGACGTGGTCGAGGCCACCGACAAGGGCTTCTTCAAGGACAAGACCCACCCGAAGGCGGGCCCCCTCCATTCCATCCTCTCGATGGCTCGCAACACGCAGATGTCGCTTGAGGAGACCGTCACCCGCTTCTTCCCCCAACACGAGGCCGTGATGGAGCGCCTGCCGCTGTTCGCCCGGAAGTACGCCGAGGGCAAGAAGGCCGCCAATGTCGTGGACTACGACGACCTCCTGGAGTTCTGGCTCGAGCTCCTGAAGAAGAGCCCCGAGACGGCCGCCTACTTCTCCCACCGCTTCCGGCACGTGCTGGTCGACGAGTACCAGGACACCAACACCCTGCAGTCCCAGATCGTCGACCTGATCGGCTCCCACCACCAGGTCATGGCCGTGGGCGACGACGCCCAGTGCATCTACACGTGGCGCGGCGCCAACGTGGAGAACATCCTCACTTTTCCCGACCGGCACCCCGGCACCGTCATCCACCGGATCGAGACCAACTACCGCTCCACCCCCCAGATCCTCGCCTTCGCCAATGGCGTCCTCGCCGCCCAGCCGCGCGGCCGGCACTTCGACAAGATCCTCCGCCCGCACCGCGCCAACAGCGAGCGCCCCTACTTCGTGCAGGCCATGGACGGGCGCGAGCAGGCCCAGTTCATCGTCCAGCGCGTTCGCGGCCTCGTCGACGAGGGCTGTGCGCTGGCGGACATCGGCATCCTCTACCGCGCCCACTTCCATGCGCTCGACATCCAGCTCGAGCTCTCACGCCTCCAGATTCCCTACCAGATCACCAGCGGTGTGCGCTTCTTCGAGCAGGCGCACGTCCGCGACCTGATCGCCCTCCTGCGCTTCGTCTACAACCCGTCCGACACCGCCGCCTGGAACCGCGTCGCCGTCCTCCTCCCCAAGGTCGGCGACAAGAACGCCCAGAAGCTCCACGCCGCCGCGGCCGAACACGCGCGCCTGATCCAGGCCAACCTGATCGACGTGCTCGATACCGACGACGTGAAGTCAAAGGTCCCGAAGGATGCGAAGGAGGAGTGGCCCAAGTTCACCGCCTCACTCGCGCAGGTTTCGGAGGTCATGCGGACGATGAAGCCCCACAACGCGGTCGACGTGGCGATCGACGGCTGGTACGGGGACTACCTCAAGGGCGCTTACGCCAACTACGTCTCGCGCCTCGACGACCTGAAGTCGCTCACCGGCTTCGCCAGCCGCTTCGAGGACATGCAGGAGATGCTCGCCCAGGTCATGCTCCTCAACAGCGAGACCAGCGACCGCTCGGTGGATCCCGACGCCGACTCGCTTCGCCTCACCACGGTCCACCAGGCCAAGGGACTCGAGTACGCCGCCGTGTTCCTGATCGGCCTGGCCGACGGCTCGTTCCCGCTCCGCCGCGCGATCGAGGCGGGTGACGTCGAGGAGGAGCGCCGGCTGTTCTACGTCGCCGTGACCCGCGCCCGCGACGAGCTGTATCTCTGCTTCCCCAAGATCAACACCAAGGGCGGCCCCTCGGTCATGCAGCCCCCGAGTCGTTTCCTGACCGAGATCGCGCCGGAGCTCTACCAGCCCCTGCGGATGAAACGCAGCTACGGCTGGTAAGGAATCGCGCGGCGCGATTCCTTACGTCTCGTAGAAGAAACCTCGCATCTGGAAGGTCTCGGACTTGCCGGTGACCCACTTGAGGTGGTCGGCACTCAGGGACGAAAGAGGGAAGGCCGCGCCTTCCACATGGCCGGCGCCGATGTTGTCGCGCCAGAAGAGCGAGACCTCCTTGGCGTTGAGCCGGGTGAGCGCGGTCGACAGCTCGGCGAGCGTCTCGATCTCAATGTACGTGGCGGTGGTGGAATCGCCTTTTTTCTTCGAGACGGCCTTGGCCGCCGGGGTGAACAGACCAATACGGGATTTCATGGGATATGCAGAATGAGAGCTGGGCAGATACGCTCTCGGAGCGTTTCGAGACTCCGGGCCGATGACAAGAAATCAAACCGCGGACAGGCCGATAGCGGGCCCATCATAGGCCCAATAGGTCCTATGAGCCCCATAGGGCCAATAGCTCGCAGCCCCTCAGCCCGGCAGCCGGAAAAGCCTCTGGGCATTGCCCGCCAGCACCGGCTCAAGCGCCGCGAGATCCAGTCCCGAGTTGCGGGCCTCCTCGACAAAACGCACCAGCTCTGACTCCAGCTCCAGCTTGGGATAGAGGTTCAGGGGAAAGTCCGAACCAAAGAGCACGCGGTCCGGGCCCACTTCACCGATGAACTGGCCCCAGACTCCCGGGCCGTACAGCAGCGGTGACGCGGCGGTGTCGTAAAAGACATTGGATAGCTCCCGCACGGCGGGCTCGCGGAGCGGCAGCAGCCCGCCCCAATGCGCGAGGATGAAGTTCGTGCCGGGAAACCCGCGGGCGAGCGCGGCAAAATCCGCCAGCGGCGTGAGCACCCGCCCGGGGTACGGCGCGGTGTCGGGATCGGTCACGTGCAGGTTCACCGGCAGCTTCAGCTCACCGGCGAGGGCCAGCACCTCCGCAAAAACCGGGTCGCTGGTCGCAAAGCCTTGCGAGTGCGGCGAGAGCTCGCCGAGCCCGATCAACCCCTCGGCCACCGCGCGGTGGATCTCGGCCAGCGTGGCATCGCGGCCGGCGCCGGGGTGGAAGGTGGCGAACCCCGAAAGGCGGTCCGGGTGGGCCCGCACGCACTGGGCGTAAAAGCGGTTCTGCGCGGCGCACGTCTCCGGCTTTTGCCAGTACCACCCGAGCAGCACCGCCCGGCTAATGTTGGCGTCGTCCAGCGCCCGCAGGAGCCCGTCGACATCGAGGAAGCCCTGGACAAGGCGGCCATTGGCCCGCCGCCGGGTCGAGAGCTTGGCCCAGTGGGTTTCACCCCGGGCCTCGGCCCAGGCCTCCGGGCCGCGGTTGGCCTCCGGGGGATAGAGGTGGATGTGGCTGTCGATCAGGAGCACAGCCTGAATTCAGGCGCTGGCCGCCGACGGGGCAATCGTGATCTCGGTGTCACCGCCCGATCATCGTCCAGGTTTCCCCGACTCCCCAGATCCTAAGGGGCTGGCGCGGCCGCGCCCCGCCTAGGAACCGGGATCTGCCAAAGGGGCGACGGCACATGGGCCTGGTCCAGCACGGCGGTCAACCGGGCAACGATATCCGCGTGGGCGGCGGCAACATTCTCCTTCTCCCTGAGATCGGCCACCAGGTCGTAGAGTTCCACTTTGCCCGTGAGCATCGGGCTCCGCACCGCCTTCCACCGGCCCAGGCGCGCCGCCTGGGCGGAGGCGCCCTCGTAGAATTCCCAATAAAGGTACTCGTGCTCCTTTTGCGCCGCCGGTTTGCCGGTCAAGGCCGGCAGGAAGCTGACGCTGTCGAGATTCGCCGGGGCCTTGCCGCCGACGAGTTCGGCGACGGTCGTGATGAAATCGCCGAAATAACCGACGTGGTCGGAAACCCCGCCAGCTGCCACATGGCCCGGCCAGCGCGCGATCAGCGGGACACGAATCCCACCCTCGTAGACGTCGCGCTTGAGGCCGCGGAGCGGCCCGGAGGACTTGAAAAACGCGGGATCGTTGCCGCCTTCGCGGTGCGGACCGTTGTCGGAAGCGAAGAGCACCAGCGTCCGGTCCTCTAGGCCAAGGGCCTTGAGTTCCGCCAGCAGCCGGCCGACCTGGTCATCAAGCCTGGTCACCATCGAGGCGTAGCCCTGGGAAGGACCCGGCCAGGGTTCGTTCGCATAGGCACTGCGGTCCGGGACCTCCATGCCGTCCGGGCGCAGTTCGTTGTTCGCATGCGGGAGGGTCGTCGCGAAATAAAGGAAGAACGGCTCCCGCTGGTGAACCCGCACGAATTTCACCGCCTCGTCGGCAAAGAGATCGGCGCTGTAGTCGATTTTCTCCGTGGCGACGCCCTGGCCAAAGGGTCCGGGCGAGGGCACGACGTTGCGCAACGGCACCCGCTCCTCGTTCCGCAGGAGATAGGTCGGGTAGTAATTATGGGCCATCGTCTGGTCGACGTAGCCGAAGAAATAATCGAAGCCTTTCTTGTTCGGGGCGCCGGCCGTGCCTTCGCCGCCAAGCCCCCATTTTCCCACGAGCCCGGTCGCATAGCCGGCTTTCTTCAGCACGTTGGCCACCGTGATTTCCTCCACCCCCAGGTCGACCTTGGCATTCCCGCGGATCGTGGCGTGGCCCGTATGCTGGCCGGTCATGAGGACATTGCGCGACGGGGCGCACACCGGGGCGCCGGAATAAAACTGCGTGAAACGCGTCCCCTGCGCCGCCAGCCGGTCGAGGTTCGGCGTCCGGATCTTCGTCTGGCCATAGCTGCCGAGGTCGCCGTAGCCGAGATCGTCAGCCAGGATGAAGATGATGTTCGGCGGGGTTGCGGGCGCCGGCGCGGGCTGCGCGTGCAGGCCGGCGGCCGCGAGCGCGGCCAGCAACGGCGCGAGTAGCGCGCGACGAACCCAGCTGCCGGAGAAGGACTTGGTCGGAACGGGTGATGTCAGGGACATGGGGATAAAAACTAAGCCTCCAACCAGGTCAGGAACCCGAGCCCGCATTCAAACCCGAGTCAAGGCGCGCGCTCTGTTCTCCAGCATGGCGGGACACGTTTTCCCCGTCTCCCCATGCCTTTTTAACCACGGAATCCACGGATTCTAACCTGACAATCCGGGAGAACGCTAATCCTCGCTGATCTGCGCACATCTGAGATCAGGATCTCCGATCCCAGTCTCCGGCCAAAAGCGTCAATCAGCGTTCCAAGGTTCCGTTCGCATCCGCGTAATCCGTTAAATCCGCGGTTAAAAAATCATTCCCCGATGATTTTGATCAAAACCCGCTTCTGCCGCTTGCCGTCGAACTCGCCGTAGAAAATCTGCTCCCACGGGCCGAAGTCGAGATGGCCGCCGGTGACCGCCACGACCACCTCACGGCCCATGAGCGTGCGCTTCAGGTGGGCGTCCGCGTTGTCCTCGCCCCGGTTGTGGGCGTACTGGCTGTGCGGTTTCTCCGGCGCCAGCTTCTCCAGCCACTTCTCGAAGTCCCCATGCAGCCCGCGCTCGTCGTCGTTGATGAAGACCGAGGCCGAGATGTGCATCGCGTTGACGAGGCACAGCCCCTCCTGGATCCCGCTCGCGCGCACCGCGGCCTCGACCTCGCCGGTGATGTTGAGGAAGGCCCGCCGGGCCGGCACCTCGAACCAGAGTTCCTGACGATGGGATTTCACGGCTGGCAGTCCGGCTGAATTCCGCGCCCGGGGCAAGCGGGGCGAAGGCGGATGGATTGGGCAAGTCGAACCGTTTCACGCAGAGACCGCTGGGGGCGCAGGGAACTGAGTCGATCCCAGCCCAGGAAATGCTCCTACCCTTCCGTCCTCTGGGATCCCTGCGGCCTCTGCGTGAAACTTTCCGGGTCACCGGCTTGACCCGCATCAAGGCGTCCTCTCCCCGGTTCAGGCATGATCGGATCGTGCCAGCCATGACCCAATCACGCCCCCTGCCCGACACGCCCGGCTGGTTCGCCACCGGGCGCCCCCGGGAACACGGCAGCTGGTCGCTGGCGCTGGAACCACTGGTCCGCGGGCTCGCGGTGGCCCCGTCCACTCCCGGTTTCGCCATGGCGGTGGCCCTACCCTATCCCATCGCGGCCGGGCCAGCGGCCCAGCCCTACCCAGCTATCGCGGAAGAGGTCCGCCGGGGACGGCGGACCCTACCTTTTGTACTATTGCAGCAGGCGCAGGACCGACTCCGGGGTCTTGTTGGCCTGCGCGAGCATGGCGGTGCCGGACTGGACGAGGATGTTGTACTTGGCGTACTGGGTCGACTCCTCGGCCACGTCGACGTCGCGGATGCGCGAGATGGCGGCGCCGAGGTTCTCGTACTCGACCTGCAGGGTCTTCGAGGCCAGCTCGAGGCGCGACTGCGCGGCGCCGAGGGTGGCGCGCTCGGAGGCGACCTGCTGGATCGCGCCCGTGATGTCGGCGATCGCGTTGCTGTCGGTGACGCTCAGCGCATAGACCCCGGACGCATCCTGGTCGATGATGTCGAGCATGTCGTCCTGGCGGAGGTTCGACTCGGCGATCGTCATGTCCTGCCCGACCGCCTGGCCGATCGTGACGGTGAGGCCGGAGGCGTTGGCGCCAAAGAGGGTGATGCCGTTGAAGGCCCCGAGCGGGGTGTCGATGTCGGTCGTGCCGCCGATCTCGGACGTGGTGCCGCCGATGGTGGCGCGGAGCTGGTCCTGGAGGGCGGTGAACTCCTCCTGGTAGAGGGCGACGTCGGTCGAGTTCTTCGTCACGTCCTTCGCGAGAATCGCGAGCTCGCTCATGCGCGAGAGGATCTTGGTCATGCCGCCCATGAAGCCGTCGGCCGTCTGCACGAAGGAGACGGCGTTTTGGACGTTGGTGGTGGCGGCCTTCACGCGGCGGTTCTGGGCGTCGAGCTTCTCCGACACGGCGAGGCCGGCGGCGTCATCGGACGGGTTGACGATCTTCGAGCCCGAGGAGAGGCGCGTGAGGGAGCGACCCAGCATTTCCTGGGAGGCGTTGAGGTTGCGGGCGGCCGCGATGGCCTGGATGTTGGTGTTGATGACGCTCATGGCAGTGGTGGGTTCAGGCCGCGTGCTGTCCGTGGGACGGCGCGCGATTGGGTTTTCCACCATCCATGGCGGGCCGGGCCGCCGGGGCGGACCGAGGAACGACCGGGCCGGAATCCGTGGCCCGGGTGATTTTGGGAAGCTGGGACAGCGCGGGCAGACCGGCGGCGGGGGCCGACGGACCGCGCACGGCGGCGGCGCGGTTGGAGGCGCCGATCTCGGCCACGATCTCCTTGCGGAAGATCGGGACCTCGCGCGGGGCAACGATGCCGATCTTCACGACGTCGCCGTCGATGCGGTTGATCCGGATCTCGATGCCGTCGCCGATGATGATGGCCTCACCGGGCTTGCGGGAAAGTACGAGCATGGCGTTTTGAGTTTTAAAATCTGAAATTTGAAATGCGCGCCGCCATTAGCTGGCAGCCTGCAGCTCGGCGTTCTCCACCAGCGGATGGTGGGCGCTAAACTTCGAGTAGTTGGCGATGACCAGCTGGCGGCCGACCCGAGTGCGGCGGTTGACGACAATGGGACCGACGAGATTGACCTTCGCCTCCAGCGGGCGCTGCTGGGCCATCGTGACGATGTTCAGGATCATGGCCTCGGACCCATCGGCGAGGCCGATGCCGGCCGCGTCCTCATCGAAGAGCTCGGGCGTATAGCCAGGGATGAGGCCGGCGGGCTCGATCACGATGAAGTGGACCGAGTCCTTGGAACCGTGCAGGCGGAGCCAGAGGAACGGCAGGTGATCCGGGAGGTAAAGCAACTCGGCGCGGTTGTAGTCGGCGAAGCCGATCAGGCCCTGGGGCAGATCGAATGTATGGGTGACGGGCGAAGGCAGGTCGGAGGCGGGGATTTCCGTGAGGACTTTCATGATGCGGGGAAGGAGTGAGGGACTTTGGGAATGAGGGGGGAGCCGTGGCCTCCGCGGTTACTTGATGTAGTCGAGAAGCGAGATGCGCATGATGCTGGCCGCGGATTGCAGCGCGGCCTGGTAAGCGGTGGCGGTCTGGTTGAGATGGACGATCGTCGTCGGGAGGTCCGCATCGACCTCGCTGGCCACGAGTTTTTCCAGGTCGGTGAGGCGGTCCTGCTGCTGGGCCTGGTTCACCTCGATGCGCATCTGGATCGCACCCTGCTCCGCCAGGGAGGAGACCAAGACGTCCTCGGTGGTGATCAGGCCCGTCTCGGCAACGGTCACGGCCGCGGAATCCCGCGCCTCGAGGGCATCGCGGAGTGCCACGAGGTGGTTGAGGAAATCGGTGATACCCTGGTTGGTCGCCCCGGAGGTGCCGGCCGTGACGCTCGCGGTTTCGGAGAGCGCGATCGGGGACTGGGTGGTGTTGCCGTCGTAGGAAACGGAGGTCACGCGATCCTGGGCGTCGCGCAGGGCGGTAAAGGGTGCCGCGTCCACCGCGGTGCCGGCGTAAAGGTAGTCATTCCCGAAGCGGCTGTTGCCGAGCTGCACGGCCTGCTCGATGAGCTGGTTGATCTCAGCGGCGTAGGCCTGCATCGCCTCCGGGGCGGCGGTGCCGGCGCCGAGCACGCCGATCTCGGTCGCGCGGTCGGAAAGCTTCTTGATCTGCTGCAGCCCGCTGGTGGAGGCCTGGCTGAGCTCGAGCGCGCGGTTCGCGTTGCGGGCATACTGGGCCATCGCGCGCTGCTCCGTGCTCAGGTTGAGCACGCGGCCCATCGCCGCCGGGTCGTCCTCGGCCTGCGTGAGGCGCTGCCCGCCGGCCACCTGCGCCTGCAGCTTCGCCTGCGACGTGCCCAGTTGCTGGATCTGCCGCACGAGGTTTTCCGTGATGGTGTTGGAGGAGATTCTCATGGGGAAAAACTCCAAACGCCAAACTTCCAAACGCCAAAGACCGGCGGTCGGAAATGGAGCAGAACGGATTTCAGTTTGGAGTTTGGCACTTTGGAATTTGGCTTTTGCCGCGGATCAACCGCGGCCGAGGCGGTTGACCACGGTGTCCATGAGCTCGTCGACGATGGAGAAGACCCGGGAGGAAGCCTGAAAGGCGCGCTGGAAGCGGACGAGGTCGGCCATTTCTTCGTCGAGGGAAACCCCGCTCACGCCGTCGCGCTGCGACTTCACGAGCTGGGTGATGCTGTCCTGGTCGGAAAGGCGGGTGTTCACGCCGGCCAGGGCCTGGCCGAGGTTGCTGACCGCGCCGGAAAAATGCTGGCCGAGCGTGCCGTCGACGGCGTCGCCGCCGGCGGTCGAGAAGACCAGGTTGGCGACGTCAGCCACGGCGAGAGCCAGCGAGTTGTCGCCGGCGGCGGCCGAGCCGGCCCGGATGCCCGCGGCGGTGAGCCCGGCGGTGAGGCGGATGGTGCCGGCGGTCAGGCCCGCGCCGTTGAAGTAATCAGCGCCGACGGTCGCGCCCGGGTTGTAGGCGGCGTTGACGGAGGTGACGAGCTGGCGCGCAAGGTTGTCGAGAGCGGTGCGAAGCGTCTGTACGGCACCACCGCGCGCCGTGAGCGCACCGGCCACCGCTCCGGAGGAGAACGCAAGCCCCGTGGCCGACGCGCCGCCGGTCAGGCCCGTGCCGGTGAAGGCGACCGGGCCGGTGACGGTGGCATTATCGACGAGGACCACATCGGCATTCGCGGCATCGCGCATCACCACGTTGACCTGTCCATCGGTGCCGGGGCGGGTCTCGATCGGGACCAGGGCGGCGAGCTCCTCCAGGCGCGCCTGGCGCTGGTCGCGCAGGTCGACGGCGGAGCCCGGGCGGCCGATCTCGACGCGGCCGATCTGGTTGTTCAGGTCGGCAATGTTGGCGAGGAGTGTGTTGACGTCGGAGACGTTGCCGGCGATCTGGCTGTCGAGGTCGGCCTGGACCTGGCCGAGACGCGCGTCGGCCTGCTGGAAACGATCCACGAGGATCTGGGATTTCTGCAGGAGGGCCTGCCGCTCGCCCGTGTCGGTCGGGCGCGAGGCCAGGCTCTGGAAGGCATTGAAGTAATCGTCGAGCGCGGCGCCGAGCCCGCCGGTGCCGCTGCTGGCGCCCGCGGCGGAAGCGGCACCGCTGCGGTCGATGTTCTGACCCAGGCCGGCCTGCGCACGCTGGTAGGCGGACTGCTCGGCCGTGTAGGCGGACTGCAATCCCAGCTCGCGCATCACCTGCCGGTCGAGCAGCCCGTCGCGCAGCTGCTGGATGCCGAGCGCCTCGATCCCGAGGCTCTGGGCGCCCTCGGCGGTCACGACCGTGCCACGGTCGCCGTAGAGCACCCGCTGCCGGGCGTACGCGGTGTTATTGACGTTCGCAAGGTTGCGGCCGGCCGTTTCGATCGCGCGGCTGTGCGCGTTGAGCGCCTTGACCGAGGAATTAAGCGTGGTGAAGAGGCCGGACATGCGGGTGGATCTGAAATTTCCGATTTGAGATTTGAAATGCCCGCGGGCCTCAGCCGGCAGCGTGCAAGGCCGGGGACGGAAGGACGGCGCCGAGAGCCTGCCGGCCTTCGGGCGAGTAGGTCTGGGTGAAGGCGTCAGGGCGGAGGGCCCGGAGCGTCTGGTGGTGGGTCTCGACGGCGCGCGCGAGCAGCAAGCGGTTGTGGCGCGAGGCGCGGCGGACGCGGTGGATGAGGACGTTGACCTCGGAGATGAGCGCCTCAAGGAGCGGGCGGACATCGGCCGGGAAGTGGGTGAGCAGCGCGCGCAGCGTGGAGGTGGCGGGCGCGCCGGAAACGCGGGCGGCGGCGGTCACGATTTCCTCGCGGTGGCGGCGGACCGCCTGCAGGACCTCGGCCTGGCCCTCGATCTCGCCGCTGAGGCGGAGCACGGCCTCGGCGTCGCGGTCGAAGAGGAACTGCTGCTGTTGCTCAAAGAGGTGCAGGAGACCGCCGTAGCCGGCGAGTTCCTCGCGGAGCACCTCGACCAGGGTTTCCCAGGATGAATTCATGGTTTCGCTTTCTCCAGACTGGTCTCCGCGTCGATCGAGGCGCGGGGCGTGAGTTGACGTTCCAGGATCTTGCCCAGCCCGAGCCCGCCGCCGGCGGTGAGCTGGTTGGCCAGCACGTCGGTCAACATGAAGCCGTACACGCTGGCGCCGGGGCCGCCGGACTCGCCGCCGAGGATGTTACCGACGCTCTTCTCGAGGAACTGCCGGACGAGGATCGCCTCGAACTGGCCGGCGGCGGCCTTGACCTGCTCGGCGGCGGGCAGGCGCGAGATGGCCCGCGGGTCGCCTCCAATGGCGATCGAGGACGCGGCACGGGCGGCGGTGGCGCTGATGAAGTCGGTGGTCATGGCTCAGTTGATGATCAGCTCGGCCTGCAGGGCGCCGGCGCGCTTGAGCGACTGGAAGATCGCCATCATGTCGCGCGCGGAGACGCCGAGCGCATTGAGGGCGGCGGCGAGACGCTGGATCGTCGGCGGCTCGTCGAAGATGGTGAAGCCGCCCTTGGTCTCGTTGACCGCCGTCTGGGTGCTCGGCACCGTGGTGGTCTGACCCGAGTTATTGAAGGCGTTGGGCTGGCTGACGCCGACGTTGGACGAGACGGTGATGGTGAGGGTGCCGTGGGCGATGGCCACCTGGGCGATCCGGACGGTGGAGGTGGCGACGATCGTGCCGGTGCGCTCGTTGATCACGATGCGCGCGAGGGTGTCGGGCGCGACCTCGACCGTGCCGAGGTCGGCAAGGAAGGAAACATCGCGGCCGCGGTAGTCGTCGGGCACGCGGACGCTGACGGTCGCCGCATCGGTGGCGAGGGCGAGGCCGGCCCAGCGGGTGTTGATGGCGTCGGCCATGCGGGCGGCGGAGGTGAAGTCGGGATTGTGGAGCAGGAGGCGGAGCTGGTTGTCCTGCACAAAGACGGCGGGGATCTCGCGCTCGACGATGGCGCCGTTGCTGATCGAGCCGACGGTCGGGTGGTTTTTCTGCACGGTGGCGCCGCCGGCGCCGCCGGCGCCGCCGAGGAAGCCGCCGATCGCGATGGCGCCCTGGGCCACGGCGTAGACCCGGCCGTCGCCGCCGAGCAGCGGGGTCTGGAGGAGCACCCCGCCCTGCAGGGACTTGGCGTCGCCCATGGAGGCGACGGTGACGTCGATGCGGGCGCCGGGCTTGAGGAAGGCGCTGATGTCGGCGGTGAGCATCACCGCGGCGACGTTCTTGGCCTTGATGTCGGAGGCGCTGACGCTGATGCCGTAGCGCTGGAGCGTGTTGGCGACGGCGCGCAGCGTGGAGGCGGCGTTGCTATCACCATCACCCGCGAGGCCGACGACGAGGCCGTAGCCGACGAGCTGGTTGTCCCGGCCGCCCTCGACGAGGGCGAGATCCTTGACGCGGGCGGCGTGCAGCGGGCAGGCGCAGAAGACCCAGGACACCAGGCACAGGACACCCGTGATTGCCCGCGCGAAGCGCCGGATCACGGGGTGACCGGTGACAAAGGACCGGTGGCTGGCAGCAAAAGGTGTCGTCATGATCTGGAAGGTCCCGGAGATCAGAGGGGCCGGAGCCGCTCGTAGAGCTTGGTGAGCCAGCCGCGCTTCTGCGCGTCGGTGAGCTTGCCCTCGCCGATGAACTCGACGCGGGCGTCGGCGATGTTGGTGGAGAACACGGTGTTGGCCGGGGAGACGTCGTCGGGGCGCACAAGGCCGTGGAGGACGACGTACTGGGTCTCGCCGGAGAAGGTGACGACGCGCACGCCCTCAATCACGAGGTTGCCGTTGGGCAGGACGTCGGCGACGAGGACGGCGGCGCGACTGTTAAGTGACTGGGTGTTGGCGACGGCGCCGCCGCCGGCGGTCGAGGCCTTCCCCTCGGCGGAGGTCGCGGGCGTCTCGCCCTTGTAGGTGCCGAAGCTGCCCTTGGAAGGGCTGAAGAGGTAGCGGTTGATCGCGTCCTCGACCGAGCTCGCGCGGTTGGTGCTAGCGGACTGGGAACTGGTGGCGGCGGCGCTTTCGGCGACGACGACGGTGAGGATATCGCCGGTGCGCGCGGCCTTGCGGTCGGCGACCATCGCGGAGGTGCCGGTGTTCTGGGCGGGCCAGAGCGAGTCGGCACGCGCGGCGAAAAATACACCCAAAAAGAGGAGGCCCAGGCAGGGCCCGACGTCCCGGCGGGACTTCCGGGCAGACGACGTTTGGGGGCCGCCAACCCGGGCCGCCTGAAGGTCGGCCCCTACGAGCGCTGTCGCGTCATTTCGATCGTGATGGCACATGGTATCAGAAGCGGATTTGGACACGGTTTTTATCGATGACGGAGGCCGAGAAATCCTTCCTCGAGTCGGGATTGCGGACGGTGATGGTCTCGCCCTGGGCGCCATTCTGCAGGGCGAGGGCCTTGAGGTTGACTGTGAGGAGGCCATCGGTCGCAGAGACGTCGACGACCTCGCCCTTGCGCACGAGCGGGCGGCGGGCGACATCGCGCCAGCCAAGGAGCCGGCCGGCGAGGACGCCACGGGCGAAATCGTAGGAGCTGTCGCCGGCGGAGGCCGGGAGGGCGTCGCGGTCGCGGAGGAAATCGGTGCGGCGGGCGTCGAGCAGCGCGGGATCGAAGCGGGTGCCGTTGGCCAAAGGCTGGCGCGCATACCAGGCGTCGCGCCAGAGGGCGGCGCGGATGACGAGGGTCTGCTCGGCGGAGACGGTGCCGGCGGTGCGGACGCGGCAACGGAGCATCATCGAGCTGGCCGGGGCGGCCGGGTACTCCGTGATCTCGACCTGCCAGGACTGGACGGCGCGCTCGGGCGCGGTCCACGGGCGGAGGAGCTCAAGCTGGAGCTCACCCTCGAGGCTGAAATGATTGGCGAGGTCGGCGGCGACCGCGGCGACCAACTGCTCCGGCGTAAGGAGCCGGTCGGCCGGGGCGGGCACGGGCTCGGCGGCGGTGAGGCGCAGGGAAAGAAACGCGAGGAGAAGCAGCGGGAAAAACGTGCTCATGGTCAGCGCTTCATGTTGGCGACATTCTGCAGCATCTCGTCGGACGACTGCACGGACTTGGAATTAATCTCGTAGGCGCGCTGGGCGACGATGAGGGCGACCATCTCCTCGACGATGTTGACGTTGGAGCTCTCGATGTAGCCCTGGATGGTGCTGCCGAAGCCCTGCTCGCCGGGGCTGCCGGTCTCGGGGGTGCCGGAGGCGGCGGTCTCGGAGTACTGGTTGCCGCCGAGGCTCTGCAGGCCGGCGGGGTTGGCGAAGCGTGCGAGGGTGAGCCGGTAGCCCTGCGTGCCGCTGGCGCTCTGGACGCTGACCTGGCCGTTCTCAGCGATCGTGAGCGTGGCGCCGGCCGGGACCGGCTGAAATCCGCCGAGGACGGGCATGCCGTCGACGGTCACAACCTGGCCCTGGGCGTTGACCTTGAAGGAACCGTCGCGCGTATAGCCGATGGTGCCGTCGGAACGCTGGACCTCGAAGAAGCCGTCGCCCTGAATGGCGAGATCGAGCTTCTCGCCGGTGGCGGTGAGCTGGCCTTGAGTGAAGACCTTGGAGGTGGCCGCGACGCGGGCGCCGTTGCCGACCTCGGTGCCGGTGGGCACGAGGTTGCCGCCGCCGGAGTCGCTGCCCGACGCGCGGGGCTTCTGGTAGAGCATGTCCTGGAACTCGATCTTGCTGCGCTTGAAACCGGGGGTGTTCACGTTCGCGAGGTTGTTCGCGATCGTGTTGAGATTGAGCTGCTGGGCCTCCATGCCCGTGGCGGCGGAGTAAAGGGAGAGGTTCATGGCGGGGAGGTCGGGAGGAAACGCGCGGGGCCGGCTCAGCCGAGAGCGTCGAGGGTCTTCTGCATCTGCTGGTCAACGCTCGTGATGATCTTCTGGTTCGCCTCGTAGGCGCGGGAGATGAGGACGAGGTCCACCATCTCGCGGAGCGGCTGCACATTGCTCTGCTCGAGGTAGCCCTGGATGATCTCGGGTTCATCCACGACCGACTTGCCGGCGCCGGGGGTGGCGAGGAACATGTCGCCCGCGGTGGGAACCAGGGCGGCGAGGTTGGCAAAGCGCTGGATGGAGAGCTTGCCGAGGACAGTCGTCCCCTGGGAAAGGGTGCCATCGTCGTTGATGTTGAGCGGCCCGCCGTTCGGGAGGAGGACGATCGGGTTGCCGCCGTCCGTCATGACTTCGAGGTTGGCAGAGTTGACCAGCGTGCGGTCGGGCCGGAGCCGGAACTCGCCGCTGCGGGTGTAGGCCATGGCGCCATCGGGCTTCCGGACCTCGAAGAAGCCGTCGCCCTGGATGGCGACATCGAGCTCGCGCCGGGTCGGCTGGGTCTCGCCGTTCTGGAAGTTGATGCCGCTGTTCGCGTGCGTGAAGACGGCATTGATCTCGTTCTCGGCCCCGCCGTTCTTCGCCTCGGGATCGACGTTCCACTTGCCGGCGACCTCCGAGGAGAACTCCACGGTGCGCTTGCGATAGCCGCTGGTTTGGGAGGACGTGATGTTCTGGGCCACGGCGTCCTGCCACCGCTCCAAGGCGGAAAGGGAGGAAGCGCTTTGGTACAGACCGATATTCATCGTGGCACCGGTTTAGCAATGCCAGTGCCAAGCGCTCACGGCCAGGCCTTAGGACCTTTTCATTAACGTCTTAGAAAGGTTTGAAAATTCAAGAGGGGGCATCCGACCGGCCCGGCAACCCCCGCGGCAAAACTTGCCGCGCCCGGATAAAATCCTTGCCGCTCAAGGGCCGCAACCAACAGATTCCGGCTCCGATGCTCCCCGAGGAATTCTACATTCGCAGCGCGACCGAGACGGAAGCGCGCGGCCCCTTCAACCTGGAGCAGGTGACCTCGCTGGCCGAGGCCGGGCAGGTGACGCTGGAGACACTTTATTACGAGCCCACCACCGAGAACTGGGTGCCGGTCGGCGAGAACGCCGAGGTGAAGGCCGCAATTTTCCCCGAGAAAAAAAAGCTCACGGTCAAGAAGGACCACAAGATCGTGACGCTGAACAAGGAGGACGACAGTGCGGCCCCGATCAATGTCACCGACATGCTCGCGGCGGCCGAGGGCCGGACCGCCGAGACGAGGGACAAGGCCGACCCGGAGATCGCACAGGCCATCGCCGCCAAGATCGGCATGTGGGCTGGCATCGTCACCCTTTTGCTCGCGGCCACCGCCGAGGTCATGCCCTCGCTCAACGTCCTGCTGGATTTCAAGGTGGAGAACCTGCTCGTCGAGCCACTGGTCATCCTCGGCGTCCTCGACGTGATGCTGGCCCTCTTCCTGATGCTGGGCATGGCGTCGGTTTATCCCTTCCTGCGTTTCCGCGCCGCCTTCGGCTTCGGGTTCATCGGCCTCCTCGCCTGGGTGCACGGCACGACCTCGCACCTCGCCTTCGTGGCCTTCGGCTCGGCCGGCCTCTATCTCTGCACGATCTTCGTGGCCTACGTCCCGGTCGGCATCGCCACCGCGCTCGGCCTGATCGGCATGGGTGGGTATGCCTGGTTCGCGCTGAACAGCTGACTTCAGGCGGGCTGATCCACGCATGAGCGCGAAATGGTGGCAGCGGTGGCAGCACTGGCCGGCCGTGGTGCACCGCCGGATCTGGCAGAGTTCCTACAGCCAGGAAAAACCGCGGACCCGGTGGCTCCTGGCCGTGCTGCGCGTCTGCTCCATCTCTTATACGGTTTTCATGGAAACCGCGGCGGCCAGCCGGGCGGCCGCCCTGAGCTTCAACTCCCTGCTGGGACTCGGGCCGCTGGTCGCCCTGGCCGTGCTGGTCGCCGGCTTCGTCCTCGGCAGCAGTGACGACCCGAACCTGGTCGCGAACAAGCTCAACGAGGTGCTGCGGTTCGTCGCCCCGCCGCTGGCCACCTACGAGCGGAGCCTGGTCGAGGGCGGGGGCGCAGGTCAGGCGGGCGCCAATCTCAACCCGGACGTGGTCAATCTCCTCAACGGCTTTGTCACCGGCGCCCAGTCGAGTGCGGCCGGAGTCACGAGCACGCTCTCGCTGATCCTGATCGTGCTCCTGCTGTTCAAGTCGATCGAGGACACCTTCAATGACATCTGGGGCGTCCGCAACGGCCGCTCCCTGCTCATGCGGATCGTCTACTACTGGACGATTCTCACGCTGGGGGCGGTGCTCTTCTTCACCGCGCTCACGCTCATCGGCGCCAGCGCGGCCCTGTTCACGTTCGAGAAGCTCCCGTTCGGCGATGAACTGGTTAGCTTCCTGCGCTGGCTCGTGCCCCCGGCCTCGTTCATGATGCTGGTGGGCCTGCTCACCCTGTGCTACCGGGTCATCCCGAATACCCGGGTGTATTGGCGGGCCGCGTTTGTGGGCGGGTTTGTGGTCACGCTCCTCCTCCTGCTGAACAACTTTGTGGCGCTCTTTTACGTCAAACGGATCATCCAGATGAAGAGCCTCTACGGCTCGGCCGTGCTGCCGTTTGTGATCATGCTCGGGCTCTACATCTTCTGGCTCTACGTGGTGATCGGCGCCATCATCAGCTACGCGGTCCAGAACTTCCATTTCCGCAGCAGCCAAGCGGCGTGGGGCAGCCTGAGCCAATCCATGCGCGAAAAGCTCTCCCTGATCATCTTCCTGACCATCTGCCGGCGTTTTCAGGACTGCCTGCCGGCCGTCAGCGCTTCCCACCTCAGCACGATGATCCGGGTGCCGACCCAGATCCTCAATGAGAGCCTCACCCGACTGGTCGACCTGGGCCTGCTCAGCCCCCTGCCCTCCGCCGATCAGGGCTCGTCTACCGACTACCTGTACCAACCTTCCCGCCCGCTGGATCGGATGACGCTCGCCGACTTCAAGGGCCTGTTCGAACGCCACGGCGAGGACCCCACGATCGAGGCGATCGACGCCCTCGACCCCTTGGCCGCCAAGTACCAGGAGCGGCTTCGCACGCTCATGGCTGCCGACTCCAGACTCCTGCAGAAGCCGCTCGACCAGCTTTTTACGGAGATTCCCTTCGTCGAGACCACCCCTCCATTCAGCCGGCTGAAACCGGGTTGATCCGCCGGCGCGAACCGGCCGTCCGCCCCACGGTCCAACCGGAATTCTCCCTTGCCAGCAGACGGCCCCAACCTAGCTTCGGCGATTCCCCATCATGATCTCCTGGATTCAGCGCACCTTTCAGCACCATTTCCGGATCGTTTTCGGGGTGATGCTGGTACTCATCATCATCTCGTTCGTCTTCATTTACAGCCCGTCCTCGGGCCTCGGCAGCGCCGACGCCCCAGAGGTGAAGGCCCAGCAATATTTCGACCTCAACCTGGCCTCGGGCACCGACCAGCAGAAGCTGCTGAATGACGCCCTGCTGAGCATCAACCTCCAAGTCGGCTCCTCCGCCGGCATGGACAGCACCCAGCTCCAGGCCTACGCACTCCGCCGCTACGCCGCGCTGCGCGTTGCCGCCGAGCTCCACGTGCCGAACCCGACCGCGGCCGAGCTGACCGACCACCTCAAGTCCCTCCCGATCTTCGCCAGCGAGGACGGCAAGTTCGACGCCGCCCGGTACTCGACCTTCCGCCTGTCGCTCAAGTCCGGCGCCGGTGGCGTCAGCGAGGCCGCCATTGCCCGCGTGCTCAACGACGACTGGCGCGCCGGCGTCGTGCAGCGCCTGCTGGGCGGGCCGGGTTACGTGCAGTCCGGCGAGATCGCGACCCAGCTGAAGTACGTCGATACCCAGTGGAAGATCGCCTATGCCGCGGTGGACTACACCGCCTTCAAGCCCGCCATCACCCCCACCGAGTCGGCGCTGACAAAATTCTTTGAGGACAACCTGTTCCGCTACGAGGTGCCACCGCAGGTCCGCGTGCACTACGCCGAGTTTCCGGCGACTGCCTATCTGGCCCAGTTCACGTTGACCGACGATGAGATCAAGGCCTTCTACGACGGCAACCCCGGCCGTTTCCCGAAGCCCGCCGCGCCGGCCGCCACTCCCGCCCTCGCGACCCCGGTCGCGCCGGATGCCGCCGCCGACTTCGCCGCGGTCAAGCCGCAGGTCGAGACCGCGCTGCGCGGGGAGAAGGCCCTGCGCCTCGCGGTCCGCGAGGCCTCCAACCTCACCTTCGCGCTCTACGACCGGAAGGTCACGCCCGGCGCCTCGCTGACGAAGTTCCTCGCCGACCAAAAGATCACCCTCAAGGCCGCCGCCCCCTTCACCCGGGCTTCGGCTCCGGCCGAGTTCGGCGGCTCGGCCACCGCGACCGCCGCGGCCGACGAGGCGTTCAAGCTCGACGCCAAGCGCTTCTCCTCCGACGCCATCCCGCTGGCCAACGGCGCCGTCGTCCTGTTCTGGGATGAATCCATCCCCTCCCGCAAACCCGCGCTCAGCGAGGTCCGCGAGAAGGTCGCCGCCGATTACACGGAGAACGAGCGCCGCCTCCGCTTTGTCGAGGCCGGCCGCACGCTCCGCTCCCAGATCGAGACCCGGGTCAAGTCCGGCGAGGCCTTCGCCGCCGCCACCACCGCCGCCGCCAGCGCCGCGGGCCTGACGGTCGAGATCAAGGACCCCAAGGCCTTCACGTACCGCCAGCCCCCCACCGACGTCGAGAGTCCGGTCCTGGGCACGGTCGAGCGCCTGGAAAAGGGGAGCGTCTCCGAGATGGTCTCCAGCGCCGACAAGGGTTTCATCGTGCATGTCACCGAAAAGACCCTGCCCGATGTGAGCAGCGCCAATCCCGCCTTCGCCACCAGCCGGGCCCAGCTGTCCAACTCGATGGCCAGCTTCAACTCCGACTCCTATCTGGAGGAGATCGTCAGCCGGGAGCTCAAGAAGAGCGCCCCCGCCACTCCCTGAGGCCGACCGCTCATCCCTGCGCCCGACCACTGACGCCATCCCGTCTGGCCAGCCCGCCCTCCGATCCGGAATACTGTGCCGATGATTTGCCCGCATTCATCCTCCCGGTCCCCGATCCTGGCAGGAAATCCGCGTAACTTCCCCTGCCTTGGACCGTCTGTCTGCGCGGTGCCCCAGCCCTGCTTGGTGCGCCAAAAACGGTGCGACGCCGGCTGACGGCTCCCGCTCCTTTCTCTTTTTCAACTTTCGCCCGAATTTCCAATCGCCGCCATGTCACGTCATTACCTCCGCGCCACGATCCTCACCGCCAGCCTCGGCCTCGCCGCCACGCTGCCCGCCCATGCCGCCGCTGCGGCCGCAACTCCGGCCTCCCTGGCCGCCACGCCGGCCCGGCCCTCGATCAACCTGACCATCGCCGAAGCGGTCGATATCGCCATCAAGAAGGGCTTCGCCGTAAAGCTTCAGGACATCACCCTGCTGAACAGCCGGGAGACCTACAACAGTGCCAAGCTCGAGTATAAGCCGACGATGTCGGTGTCGGCCTCCAGCACCGGATCCCAGAGTGTTTCGGGCACCACGGCACAGCGGAACGATCACAACGACGGTCAATCCGTCAGCGCCTCGGTTTCCCAGAAAATCCCGACCGGAGCCACCGTCAGCCTGACTTCCACCTTCCTCAGCCGGACCAACACCGCGAACACGTCCACCCCGAGCTACGGCCGGGCCCTCACCCTCGCGGTTTCCCAGCCCCTCCTGAAGGGAGCGGGCACGAAGTTCAACCTCACCGCGCTGCGCAACAGCAAGATCGCCCTCGATCAGTCGTTCCTCACCTACAAGACCTCCCTCATCAACACGGTGCAGGCCGTCGAGAATGCCTACACCACCCTGAAGACGGCCCGCGATCAGTTCGACATCGCCCGGCAGACCCTCGCCCTCGCGAAGACCACGTACGACGAGCAGGTCACCCGCCGAGACGCCGGACTCATCACGGACATCGCCCTGCTCCAGAACGAGAACACCTACATTGGCAGCCAGAACACGCTCACCACTCGTGAACTCGCCCTGCGCACGGCCGAGGACAACCTGCGCATGCTGCTCGGTGGCCAAGATTTCGATATCGGCATCATCCCGACGGACGATCTCTCGACCGAACAACTTGAGACCAAGACCGCCGAGAGTTCGTACCGGCTCGTCCTCGAGAACGGCGCCGACTACAAGAATCGCAAGTTCGCCGTCGAGACCGCCGAGAGCGGGGTCTACACGGCCAAGAACGCCCTCAAGCCCACCGTCAACCTGACCGGCAGCGTTTCCACCTCCGACAGCGGCGTCGACACTTGGGGCAGCACCTACCGCCACATCTCGGAGAGCAATAATTACGGTTGGAACGTCGGCGTCGCCGTCTCCGTGCCCCTCGGCGAGCGCAATGATCGCATCAGCTACCGCCGGGCGTTGAACAATCTCGAGTCTGCCAAGATCTCGCTGCAGCAATACGAGCAACAGACCCTCGTGGATGTTCGCGCCGCCGTTAATAACATCACCACGGCCCAGCGCTCCTTGGAACTTTCCACGCGCCAAGTGACGCTGGCCGAGCGCACCTACGAGGCGGATAAACAGCGCTTCGACGTCGGTTCGATCACTCCCCGCACCCTCAGCCAGTCCCTGAACGACTTGGACACCCAGCGGCTGGCCTTGGTCCAAGCCAAGCTGAACCTCCGCACCGCGGTATACAATCTGCGCCGCCTCGAGCAGACCACGCTCGAGCGTTACAACATCAAGCTGCCTGCTGAATAAGCCGACCGTCGTTTCCTTTCAAAAGGCGTCCCGCATCGGGACGCCTTTTTTTGTACCCGCTGCCGAATGAGGACACGCCCGGGTGATTCGACTCAGGCAAACAACCCGTCCGCCATTTCAATACTTTCATTGTCGCCCAGCACCACCACCCGGTGCTCCGGCAGCTGGGTGCGGAACCAGGTGCGCTGCTTCTTTACGAGGGCACGGGTGTTGCGGCCAATCTCCCCGGCCAGCACTGCCGGGACTGATTTCCCCTGCAACATCGCCAGGACCTCGCGGTAGCCGATGGCGCGCGCCGCGCTTGGGTTGGACTCCAGGCCGGCCGCGCGCAGCCGGGTCACTTCCTCGACCAGGCCCGCCTCGAGCATGGCCTGCACCCGCCGCTCGATCCGGCGCTCCAGGTCCACCGGTGCGCGGTCGAGCCGGGTCAGCCGGATCTCGCAATCTCCAAAAGGCGCCGGGATCCCGGCAAAGCGCGCCGCCAGCTCGCCCAGGGTCAGGCCCGACGCCCGGCACCGTTCCAACG
>CAMDOO010000032.1 GCA_945903545.1 Opitutus sp. GAS368
GAATTCGCGGCGTAAAGCCGCTCCTCCAGTTCTCAAGCTAGGACGTAATCAGGTGGTTAAAAATTCACTTTCACAGTGGCGAGAAAGGTCCGCTGCGGGAACGGGTGGAAGAGAAAATATTTCCGGTTGAGGATGTTGTCCGCGCCGAGGCTGGCGGACCAGCGGTCGCTGACCTTGAGGCTGGCCTTGAGGTCGGCGACGAACCACGGGGCGAAGCCCTGGTAGGTGTTCGGGTGGGTGTCGGCGTTGTCGAGCGTGGTGTAGAGCATCCCGCTGTACCGCCCGGCGGCGGTGAACGACCAGCGCGGGTTCAGCCGGTAGGTGGCGACGAAGGTGGCGCGCCAGTCGGGAATGTTGGGCAGTCGCTTGCCGATCGCGCTGCCGGGCGCCGCGGTGGCGCTGGCCTGGCCCGAGAGGGCGAGGGTGCGGGCGTTGAGGTAGGTGACGCTGGCGTTCAGCTCGAGGCCGCGGACAAAGACATCGCGCTGTTCGGCGAAGAGCTCGACGCCGCGGGCGCGGACGTGGTCCACGTTGGACAGATAGGAGAAGAGCGTCGTTGAGCCCGGCACGAGCGGCTTGAACTGCGAGATGATGGCGTCGTGCACGTCGTCCTGGAACAGCGCGAGGCGCACGCGGCCGCGCTCGAGGGTGCGCTCGATCCGCACCTCGGCGGCAAGGACGTCGTCGGGCTTCAGGTCGGGATTGGGCGAGGTGAACGTCGTGCCGGTGGAGACGAGCTGGTAGAGCTCGGCGGCGGTGGCGAAGCGGTAGGCCTGGCCGACGGAGGTCGTGACGGTCCACCGGGGCGCGACCGCCCAGGCGAGCGTGGCCTTGGGGGAGAAGCCGGTTTTGCGGACGCCGGGCTGGATCACGGTGGTGGCGCCGTTGACGTTGAGCCCGTCATAGGCGCGCCATTCCTCGTAGCGTGCGCCGAAGGTGAGCTTCGCGTTGGGCGAGATTTGCCAGTGGTCCTGCGCCCAGAGCGCCTGGGTGCGGGTCTTGCCGTCGCCCTCGGTGGCGATGCTGGTGTACGGTCCGCCGGCGCGCCAATCGGAGGTGTTGTAGGTCGGATTGTAGAGTTTGTAGCGATCGTCGTGGACGCCGAACGTGATCAGGTGGGCACCCCTGCGGCCGGCGGGGCGCCAGACGCCCTTGAGGTCCAGCGTGGACCAGCCGGTGCCGCCGAGGACGGCGACGCGGCCGGCGGTTCCGAAGGTCGTGCCGGTGGCGGAGGCAGTCGTGGGGGTGCGTTGCTGGTCGCGGTCCATGCGGTAGAGCGAGGCGACGGCCTCGAAGTCCCAGTTGCCCTGGGTGTCGGACTTGAGCGCGAGGCTGTGGGCCGAGTGGCGCTGGAGCAGGCCGTAGGTCCCGCTGGCGAAACCGGACTGGCCGGCAAAGGTGGGGGCGCCGGATCCGTCGCGCAGGTAGGTCTCGGCGGACGCATCGGCGGCGTTTTTCCAGAGGCCGAGCGAGTAGGAGGCCCGCAGCGTGGGCGAGAGGTCGTAGGCGACCTTGAACTTGCCGTTGGCCATCCGGGTGTGGAGGAGGCCGGTCGCGCCGAGGACGTTCGCGGCGGCGCCGGTCTTGTTGGTCTCGGCGAAGGCGCCGGTGGTGCCGGCGGGGAACGTGGCGCTGGTGGCGTACGCCAGCGGCTGGCTGCGGCTGTCCTGCTGGTTGGCGCTGAGCCAGAACGCGAGCGGGCCGGTGCGGCCGCCGAGTGTCACGGCGGTCTGGTGCATGGCGTAGGTGCGGTCGGTGCCGTAGAGGGCGAAGGTCTGCCAGGAGCGCGTGTGCTCGACCGAGCCCTCGCGCTTTTCCGGCATCCGGGTGGTGATCTCGACCACGGCGCCCATGGAGTTGCCGGCGTAGGCCGCCGAGTACGGCCCATACATCACGTCGATGCTTTCAATCTCCGCGGGGGCGACGAGGCCCCAGCGCGGGGCGCCGATGTTGTTGTTGTTCGCGATCAGGGCGCTCAGCGGCACGCCGTCGGCGTTGATCAGGCTGCGCGCGCTGGAGCTGACACCCCAGGTGCGGGTGGCCATCACGGCCTGAGTGTCGCCGTTGTTGCGTTTGCGGAGGAAGAGGCTCGGCAGGTATTTCAGCGCGTCCTGCGCATCGACGAGGTTGATTGTCTCCCCGATGCGCTGGGCGGAGATGCTGGCGTGGCGGGGAAGCGTGAGGAGCGGGGTGATGACGTTGTCGCCGCCCTGCATCCCGGTCACGGTGAACGGGTCGAGGGCGAAGGGGGCTCCCGGGGCGGCCGCGGGAGCCGAGGCGCCGTGCAGCGCGGCGCTGAGGGAGAGGAAAGACAGGGCGAGGGCAGAAAATTTCACGGAAAAGAAGGGAAGGTGGTTGAGTGCGGGCGGGGCGCGGCCGCGATTGGGCGCGGGCCGGCAGGTCGGGCGGAGGCCGTCGCGGCGAGGCGGAACGAAGGCAATCCCACGCCACGGGGTGGCGCGGATGCGGCGCGTCGGGACGCGGACGGGGTGATCAGGCGGCCGCGCGTGGCGGCGGGGTCGGCGGGGCGGCGCGGGGCGCTTCAGGGGGGAACGCCGACGACTGAGGACGGAGGTCGAAGGACGGCTGGCGGCGGACGAACACCGTCTCCCATTGAATTACCATCGGCATCTTGCCGAGGGCCTTGGCCCCGGCCGCGCCGTTGGCGTTGGATTCATCCTGTGCGCCCTGGCGGGCATCCTGCACGACTTCGCACACGTCGCAGAGTTCCGCGCCGCTGAAGGTCTTCTTCGCGGCCTCGAGGAGCGGCATCGACTGGGCGTAAGTGGTGACCATGCGGGCCCAGGCAAAGGTCTGCGCGACATCCCACTGGCTGCCCGTGGTGAAGAACCACGCGGTCAACGTGAGCAGGAGGGAAACTTTCCGACGCATACGGCGCGGGGGACCCAAATGGGCCTAGTGGGCAGTGGCAAGGCTGGGGGATCCGGTAGAAGCGGCGGGTCGCGACCGCGGGGCGCAAACTCATAGGGATGCGCGGGACCGCGCATCCCCTCACTTCACCGTCCGGAGCTGCACGCTGTCGACCCGCTGGTCCTGGGCGACGATGTCGCTGGCGAGGATCAGCTTGTCGCCTGGGGCGATGAGGCCGAGCCGGCGGAGCAGGCCGATGGCGCTCTCGATGGTGTCGGCCGGGTCCGCCCCGAAGGGCATCAGGACCGGCTCGACGCCGCGGAGCAGGCGCAGGTGCCGGAAGGTGTCGGGCGAGGGCGTGATCGCGAGGATCGGGGAATGCACCGGTCGCAGCGCCGACAGGCCCTGGGCCATGAAGCCGTGGCGGGTGAAGGTGACCAGCTTGGAGCGCGGCAGCTCGTTCGCGAGCACCACGGCGGAGTGCAGCACCTTCATGCGTTCGGCCGTGAACACGGCGGGCTCCCGCAGCGAAGGCTCCTCGAGCTCGATGCGTCGGGCGATCTTGTCGAGCATCTGCACGCACTCGAGCGGGTATTTCCCGGTGGTGGTCTCGCCGGAGAGCATGATGCAGTCCGCCTGCTCGTACACGGCGTTGGCGACGTCGGTCACCTCGGCACGGGTCGGCACGGCCTGGGTGATCATGCTCTCGAGCATGTGCGTGGCGATGATCACGGGGCGGCCTTGGGAGAGGCAGGCCTGGACCGCGCGCCGTTGGATCGCGGGCAGTTCCTCGACCGCACACTCGATGCCGAGGTCGCCCCGGGCGACCATCAGGGCGTCGGCGGCGCGCACGATCTCGTCGAGGTTGCTGATCGCGGTCTGGTCCTCGATCTTGGCGATGATGCGGGCGATGGACTTGTGCCCGGCGATCAGGGTGCGCAGTTCCTCGATGTCGGCGGCCGAGCGCACGAAGGAGAGGGCGACGAAGTCGATGCCTTCCTCGCAGCCGACCGCCGTGTCGCCGCGGTCCTTGTCGGTCAGGGCGGGCAGGCTGATCGTGACGCCCGGCAGGTTGATGTGGCGCCGCGAGGTGAGGGTGCCGGGGATGAGCACGCGGCAATGGACCGCCGCGTCGTCGCACGCGATGACCTCAAGGCGGATCAGGCCGTTGTCGACCAGCACAAGGGTGCCGGGCGCGACGTCCTTCACGATCCCCGGGTAATTGACGTGGACGGAGCGGACGGCGCCAGGTTCGGCCCCCGGGGGGCGTGGCTCGACCGTGAAGTCAAAGAGGTCGCCGACCTCAAGCGGGATGGGTTGGGGAACGTCGCCGGTCCGGATCTCCGGGCCCTTGATGTCCATCATCACGGCGACTTCGCGCGCGAGCCGCTTGGACACCTCGCGGATGCGGCGGATCGAGGTGCGGATCCACTCGTGGCTCGCATGGGCCATGTTGAGTCGGATGACATCCACGCCGGCCAGGATGAGCTTCTCCAGCATCACCTCGCTCTCGGACGCGGGTCCGAGGGTGATGATGATCTTGGTGTGGCGGGGCGGCGAGGAGGGCATGGCGGGAGATTGTCGGGCGGGCAAAGCAGATGCCACGCCGAAAACGGCGCGGATCTTGACCACCCATCAATCGGCCGAATCCCGGAGTTTTGAACCGCGGATTTAGCGGATTACACGGATTCGAACCCTCGAATCATCAAGCCGACTTTTTACCGGTGGCCGCAGAGGAAGGGGTGCATGGTTTCCGATCCTTCTCCAGGTCCTCAGCAATCTCCTGTGCCAAACGGTTCGGTGGCCGGGTTCCCATCCGTGCGATCCGTGTAACCGAGTGCAGCGACAGGGCTACCAATCCGTGGTTAAAAAACTCCGGGGATTACACCAGGTCGTAGAACGGCGTGCCGCCGTTGGGTTCGACGATGGAAAGGGGCAGGCCGAGCGGCGCGAGGGTGCGGGCCACGACGTCGGGGTGATTGCAGTCGCGGCTGAGGTGGGTGAGGAAGACCCGTTGCCAGCGCGGGCTGGCGACGGAGGCGAGGAGCTCGCGGGCACCCTCGTTGGAAAGGTGGCCGTGCCGGCCGCTGATGCGCTGCTTCACGGACCACGGCCGTTTGGAGTCGGCCTGGAGCATCGTGGTGCAGTGGTTGGCCTCGACGACCAGCACGTGGGCCTCGCGGATGCGCTCGCGGATGTGCGCGGGGGCGTGGCCGAGGTCGGTGAGCCAGACGAGGCTGCGCCGGGGCGAGAGCAGGTCGTCCTCGTGGCCGGTGTGGAACATGAAGCCCACCGGGTCGGCGGCATCGTGCGGCACGCTGAAGCTGTCGACCGTCAGATCGCGGAAGGTGAAGCGGGCGCCGGTCTCGAACACCTGCCACGCGGGCCGGTGCGCGCCGGCGCCGGCCTGCAGGGCGTGGACCGTGGCGGCATTGGCGAAGACCTGGATGTGGGGAAACTTTTTCAGCCCGTCGACCGCCGCGGCGTGGTCGCCGTGCTCATGGGTCAGGAAAATGGCGTCGATGCGGTCAAGCGACTCGCCAACCCCGGCGAGCAGCTCGCCGAGCTTGCGGGCGGAAAAGCCGGCGTCGACCAGCACGCGCGCGTTCCCGGTCTGCAGCAGGGCGGAGTTGCCCGCGCTGCCGCTGCCCAGAATACAGAAGCGCATCGCCATGCGCTTAGTGACGAGTGACGGGTGACGGGTGACAAGAAGGAACCGGATCGACCCCTCCCTTGGGCTCAGACTCGTCACATGTCACCCGTCACTCGTCACTACCGCCGGGCAGGGCCCGGCGGTTGACCGCGTCGATTTTCCCCTGCAAGGTCTCACCTCCATGCCCGTCAAATCCAGCCGCCGCGCCGTCCGGACCCGTTCCGCACCCCAGGCCGCCGCCGTCCCGGCGGCCGGCCCGGTGTACATCACGCGCCAAGTGCATTTCAACGCCGCCCACCGGCTCCACAACCCGGCGAAGAGCCAGGCGTGGAATGAGCGGATGTACGGGCTCTGCACCAACCCGCACTGGCACGGGCACAACTACGTGCTCGAGGCGACAGTCGCCGGCCATCCGGCGCCCGAGACCGGCTACATCCTCGATCTCGGCGACCTGAAGCGGATCCTGAATGACGCCGTCGTGACGCCGTGCGACCACCGCAACCTCAACGAGGAGGTGGCCTTCCTCAAGGGCATCAACCCCTCGACCGAGAACCTGGTGGTCGCATTCTGGAACCGGATCGCCCCGCGCATCCCCGCTGGCCGGCTCTATTGTGTCCGGCTCTACGAGACGCCCCGTAACTTCGCCGACTATTACGGACCGGAGGGTCGCCGATGAAGCCAATGTATCTCCACAACTCGAGCTGCGGCCAGCCGCCGAAGATCAAGCGCGGCTACGACAAGAAGTTCAAAGCCACGATCGCCTACCGCGCCACGCTGCCTGACATGATGCAGGCCGCGCACGACGCAATCCAGGGCGCCAATGTCCCGATCCAGCAGGTCGGCATCCATAACTTCCGCCTCCCGCTCCGCATCCGCACCAAGGGCGGCAAGGTCCTCACGCTCGAGGCCAGCATCACCGGCACCGTCTCCCTCGAGGCCGAGCTCAAGGGCATCAACATGAGCCGCATCATGCGCTCGTTCTACGACCACAAGAACGGCGTCGTGACCGGCGAATGGATGGGCAAGATCCTCAAGGCCTACCTCCGCAAGGTGGAGACGAAGGACGCCCGCCTGAAGGTGAAGTTCTCCTACCCGATGCTCCGTCCCAGCCTGCGCAGCGACCTCGCCGGCTGGCAGTACTACGACGTGAGCTTCGAGGGCGTGATGACCCGCGACGGCCGCTACCGGCGCTTCATCCACTTCGACTTTGTCTACTCGTCGGCCTGCCCCTGCAGCGCCGAACTGTCGGAACACGCGCGCGACCTCCGCGGCGCCTACGCCGTGCCCCACTCGCAGCGCAGCAAGGCGCGGATCACGCTCGAGGAAGCCGACGGGAAGAAGATCTGGATCGAGGATGTGCACGCCCACTGCCTGAACGCATTGCAGACCGAGACGCAGGTGATGGTGAAACGCGAGGACGAGCAGGCCTTCGCCGAGCTCAACGGCGCCTCCCTCAAATTCGTCGAGGACGCCGCCCGGCTGCTCTACAAGGAGTTCGACGGCGACAAGCGGATCGTGGACTTCCGCATCGCCTGCACCCACCTCGAGTCGCTGCACTCGCACGACGCCGTCAGCGTGATCTGCAAGGGCGTGAAGGGCGGCTTCAGCGCCGACTTCATGGACTTTGGCTCGCTGCTCTGCTGAAAACACCGATCCTTCCCGCGAATAACGCGGATGAACGCGGATTCGAACCGATGATTTACGAGGAGCTCAGCGGAAAAATCATCGGAGCCGCCATGGCTGTGCTGAACGAGCTTGGGCCCGGTTTGGATGAGAAACTTTATGAGCGGGCTTTGGTCATCGAGCTGCGAAAGCGCGGGCATACCGTCGGGCAACAGAAGCCATTCGAGGTGCAATACTCCGGGGAGCTGATTGGAACCCTCATTCCAGACACCATCGTTGACGGGCTGGTGATTGCCGACCCCAAGGTGGTCGAGGCGTTCAGCGAGACGCATGTCCGTCAAATGATCGGCTACCTGGCCATCACCAAGCTCAGGCTCGCGCTCTTGCTCAATTTCAAGCACAGCAAATTGCAGTGGAAACGTGTCGTCCGTGAAGTCCCCAACTAATCCGCGTTCATCCGCGAAATCCGCGGGAAGGTTTGGTCCGGCGGTCTTGATCACCGGCGCGTCGCAGGGCATCGGCGCCGAGATCGCCAAGGCCTTTGCCCGCGGGGTGCCTGGCGTGCGGCTCGCGCTGGTGGCGCGGAACCGGGGTAACCTGACAGCGGTGGCCAAGGTGTGCGAAGCCTGGGGGGCCGAGGTTGCGGTTTTCCCCGGTGATGTCTCGCGGGAGGCCGCGGTCACGAAGACGGCCAAAGCCGTGGCAAAGCGCTTCGGCCCGGTCGACGTGCTGATCAACAACGCGGGCGCCTTCGAGATGGCGCCGTTTGCGAAGACCCCGGTGGCGATGTTCGACCGCATGATCGCATCCAATCTGCGCAGCGCGTTCCTCGTCACGCAGGCCTTTTTGCCGGCGATGCTGCGGCGTCGGCAGGGCGACGTGTTTTTCATGAGCTCGATCGCCGGGCTCGGGGCCTACCCGAATTCCGCGGCCTACTGCGCGGCGAAATTCGGCGTGACCGGCCTCGCCAAGGTGCTGCGCGCCGAAACGAAGGGCAAAGGGATCCGCGTCTGCTGCGTTTTTCCCGGCGCGACGTGGTCACCCTCGTGGTCCGGCAGCGGCGTGAAGCCGGAGCGGATCATGCCGGCGGAGGACATCGCCCAAGCCTTCCTCGACATCTGGCGCCTCGGCCGCCGCACCGTGGTGGAGGAGATCGTGCTCCGCCCCGCGGCCGGGGATCTGTGAAGACGAATCCTTTGGCACACAGGGACACGGAGAGCACGGAGCACGGCGAAGGGTAGGGGAATGTGTCCCCGCATGCCCTGGATTGGGCCAAATTCCCCTGCCGGATCCTCCGTGCTCTCTGTGTCTCTGTGTGCCAAAGGTTTTTCGGTGTGCCGGGTCTTCTGCTCGGCGTGGCGTCGGCCGGGTGAAATCCCGATGAAGGCACGGTGAAATCGGCGTGGGTTCCTGCCGTTGGGCTGGCGGCATCGCTCCGGGCCGCTCAACCCTTGATCCATCATGGCGGATGACCCAGAAACAGAGGTGATGTCCCACGTGAACCGAGCGATCCTAGTGGTCGAGGACGAAAAGCCCATCGCCGACACGATCGTCTATGCGCTGCGGACCGAGGGCTTTGTGCCGCACTGGGCGGCCGCGCTTGGGGCGGCCCGCGCAATCCTGGCCGCGGAGACCGTGGCACTGGTCATTCTCGATGTGGGCCTGCCTGACGGGAACGGTTTCGACTTCTGCCGGGAGATCCGGACGAAATACCCCGTGCCCGTGATTTTCCTCACGGCGCGCAGCGGGGAAGTGGACCGGGTCGTGGGGCTGGAGCTCGGGGCCGACGATTACGTCGCCAAGCCGTTCAGCCCGCGCGAGCTCACGGCCCGGGTGCGCGCGGTCCTGCGCCGCAGTGAGTCTGTGCCCCTAGCGGTAGGCGGAAAAACTCCCTCCGTGGCGGGGCCTTGGAGCCACGATTCCGCCAAGTGCCGCATCGCCTACCGCGGCGCGCCGCTCGACCTGACCCGCAACGAGTACCGGCTGCTCGCGACCCTAGTGGCCGCGCCGGGGCGGGTCTTCAGCCGCGACCAGCTGATGCACGCCGCGTGGGACGACCCGGGCGCGGCGATGGACCGGACGGTGGACGCGCACATCAAGACCCTGCGGGCCAAACTCCGCGCCGCCGCGCCGGAGGCGGATCCGATCGAGACGCACCGCGGCATGGGTTATTCGTTGCGCGAGGAAACGTGAGGATCCGCACGGCCATCTTTGCAGTGTATGTCGGCGCCTCGGCGCTCGGGCTGGCGGTCGTCATGGCTCTCGTCCTCCGCGACGTGCGGCTGCGCTACGTGGAATCGATGCGGCGGGTGATGGGCGACACGGCGGCCTACTTCGCGGCGTATGTCGCGCCGGCGTCGCCCGGCGACGACTGGGTCCGGCGGCTCGAGACGCTGCCGCGCCGGAGCGATCTGCTGCGGGTGTTTGCCTGCGACGGCGCCGGCCGCGTGATCTTCGATACCGCGAGCCTGGATCTGGGGAAAACCTACACCTGGCCGATGACCGGGGGCGGGCCCGCGGCCTCGGAAAACTATACGATTACGAATGTCGCCGAGGTGGGGGAGGAGCTGCGAGTGGCGGCGCGGGTGCGGCGCGGCGACGAAGTTTTGGGCTGGGTCGGGGTCGGTCGGCCCCTGGCCACGGTGACCGAGGGCGTGAGTGCGGCGCGCTGGCGCCTCGTCTGGATGATCGGTGCGATCAGCGGAGTCATGGTGATTGCCGGTTGGTGGATCTCGGCGCGGCTGACGCATTCGCTCGAGCGCCTGACGGTGTACGCGCAGCAGGTGCGGGATGGCCGGCCTCCCGCGCCGCCGGCCTCGCGCGCGACCGAGATCGCGGCGCTCACGCAATCCTTCGAGGACATGCGGGAAACGCTCGAGGGCCGGAAACATGCCGAGCGCTACACCCAGGTGCTGGCGCACGAGATCAAGGCCCCGTTGGCCGCGATCCGGGGCGCGGCCGAGCTGATGGATGAGGAGATGCCCAAGGAGGACCGGACGCGTTTTCTCGCCAACATCCGCGGTGAGTCCGCCCGGATCCACGGCATCGTCGACCGACTCCTGGAGCTGTCGTCCCTCGAGGCCCGGAAGGCGCTGCAGCGCACGGAGGCCGTGGAAGCGGCCGGACTGATGACGGAGGCCGCGGCGGTCCTGCGGCCGGCGTTCGAGGCGCGCCGCGTCAGCCTTTCGGTGGCGGCCGGCGAGGGCGGATGGCTGCAGGGCGAACGCGTGCTGCTGCGCGAGGCCTTGGTGAACTTGCTCCAGAACGCCCTCGATTTCGCCCCGGCGGGAAGTGCCGTGACCCTGCGCGGTGAGGCCAGTGGCGGACGAATGGTCTTTGCCGTCGCAGACACCGGCCCGGGCGTGCCGGACTACGCTCTGTCCCAGGCCTTCGACCGCTTCTATTCACTGCCGCGCCCGGACTCCGGCCGGAAAAGCACCGGCCTGGGCCTCGCGCTGGTGCGCGAGATTGCCCACCTCCACGGCGGCGACGCCTCCCTCGCCAATCGCCCGGAAGGCGGGGCGATTGCCACGCTGTGGGTGCCGCTCGAGCCGGCGGGGTGATGGATCGGGGCTGCTGACCGGTAGGGCGTGGACTCCGGCCGCGCCGGGATCGGATGTAGTCCGGGTGCCCTCACCCGGAGATGATAAATTCGGGGTGAGGGCACCCCGACTACAGCGGCGGCGAGCAGAGTCGCGGCCCTGCCAAATCAGGCCATGCTACCCTACAAGAGTGAGCCCTGTTCGCCGCTCGACGGCTTCAAACCGATCGCCGCGTAGCCTTTGGGCGTGAGCATGCGCCCCTGCGGGGTGCGCTGGAGGTAGCCTTCCTGGATGAGGTAGGGCTCGTGGACTTCCTCGAGGGTCTCAGCTTCCTCGCCGACGGCGACGGCGATGGTGGTGAGGCCGACGGGCTTGCCGCCATAGTTCTCGGCCATCACGCGGAGGACGCGCTTGTCCATTTCGTCGAGACCGGCGGCGTCGATCTCAAGGAGCTCGAGCGCGGCGGCGGCGACGGACTGGGTGATGCGGCCTTGGGCGCGCTGCTGGGCGTAGTCGCGGCAGAAGTTGATCAGGTTGTTGGCGACGCGCGGCGTGCCGCGGGCGCGGGTGGCGATTTCCTGGGCGCCGCCGGTGTCGAGCTCGACCTGGAGCAGGCCGCAGCTGCGGCGGACGATGCCCTCGAGGGTCGGGTGATCGTAGTAGTCGAGGCGGGTCTGGAGCGTGAAGCGCGAGCGGAGCGGGGCGGTGAGCAGGCCGCTGCGGGTCGTGGCGCCGATCAGGGTGAACCGCGGGATCGTGAGGCGCACGCTCCGGGCGTTCGGTCCCTGGTCAATCATGATGTCGAGGCGGAAGTCCTCCATCGCCGAGTAGAGGTACTCCTCGACGGTCTTCGGGATGCGGTGGATCTCGTCGATGAAGAGGATGTCGCCCTCCTCGAGGTTGGTGAGCAGGCCCGCGAGGTCGCCGGCCTTCTCGATCACGGGGCCGGAGGTGACGCGCACATTGCGGCCGAGCTCGTGGCCGAGGATGAAGGCGAGGGTGGTTTTGCCGAGCCCGGGCGGGCCGGAAAGGAGGATGTGGTTGAGGGCCTCGCCGCGCTTCTTCGCGGCGCCGACCATGACCTGCAGGCGTTCGACGGTCTTCAGTTGTCCCGTGAAGTCCGCGAACGAGAGCGGCCGCAGCGCGGCCTCGGCCGGCGAGACGGGCGCGGCGAGCGCGGAGCTGAGGAAATTAATCCCCGTGGGGGAAGCGGGGCTCGCGGGCTTTTTGGGGGACTGGCTCAAGGGACAGGAAGATATTTAGGACGATCTTGCGGAAGGTGGCACGCAGAGAGCGCAGAGGACGCAGGGCACGGAAAATACAGGATCGAACTCTGTGCTCTCTGCGGTCTCTGCGTGAAACCGGTTTGGCATCATTTCCATTCCAGGTCGGCGCCCAGGCTCCGCAGGTTTTCCACGAAGCGGGGGTGGGCGCGGCGGATGGTGTCGGCGTGGCGCACGACGCTGCGGCCGGGGATCGAGGCCGCGACCATGGTGAGGGCGACGGCGGCGCGGATGATGTAGGGCGAGTCCACCACGGCGGGGCGGAGCGGGCGGTCGCCGAAGACCACGATGCGGTGCGGGTCGCTCACGACGATGTGCGCGCCGAACTTCGCAAGCTCGGGCATCCAGGAGAAGCCGTTCTCGTAAACCTTGTTCCAGAAATGGATCGTGCCCGTGGCGCGCGTGCTCAGCGCGATCATGAGCGGCAGCAGGTCGACCGAGAAGTAGGGCCACGGCGCCGCCTCGATCTTGGTGAGTAGGTTGGCGGTGAAGGGCGTGGCGACCGTGAGCTTCTGCTTCGCCTTCACGATGGCCGTCGTGCCCTGGTGCGTGACGGTCACGCCGAGCTTGGCGAACGAGCGGGTGATCAGGTCGAAATGCTCGGGCAGGGAATTCTTCACGCGCACCTCGCCGCCGGTGATGGCGCCGAGCGCGAGGAAGGTGACGACTTCGTGGTAGTCGGTGCTGATGGTGAAGTCAGCCCCATGGAGTTTCTTCACGCCCGTGATGTTGAGCATGCTGGTGCCGATGCCCTCGATCTTGGCGCCCATGGCGACCAGCGCGCGGCAGAGATCCTGCACGTGCGGTTCGCTCGCGGCGTTGATCAGCGTGGAGGTGCCGGTGGCGCCGGCGGCGGCCATGGCGAAATTCTCGGTGACGGTCACCGACATGTAGTCGAGCCAGTGGCGCGCGCCGCGGAAGCCTTTGGGCAGGGAAATGACGAGCGGGTCGCCCTCGCGGATGGTGGCGCCGAGGGCGTGGAGCACCTCGAGGTGCGGGTCGATCTCGCGCACGCCGAGCGAGCAGCCCTTGGAGTTCGAGCCGAGCCGGATCTTTTTCAGGCGGCGCAGCAGCGCGGGGTAGAGCAGCACGGTCGAGCGCATGTCCTGCGGCAGCTCGTGGTCTGCCAGCCGGTCCACGAAGGTGGAGTGGTCGACCTGCATTACGCCGGCGTTGCGGTCCCAGTCGATCCGCGAGCCCTGCGCGCGGAAGAAGGCGACCAGCTTGTCGAGGTCGGTGATGTCGGGAACGTTGCGGAGCGTCACCGGCTCGTCGGTGAGGAGCGTCGCGCAGAACACGGGCAGGACCGAGTTCTTGTTGCCCGAGGGCGTGATGGTGCCGGCGAGGGGTTTGCCGCCGTTGACGATGAGGTCAGCCATGGGAAAAAGTTGAAGGGTGAATGGTGAAAGTTGAAAGCCGGAACGGTGCCCGGTGCGCGGTGCAGGATTCTCCGTGGTCGTTCCGGAGGTAGGCCGGGTGCCCTCACCCGGCGATGATCGTTTCGGGGTGAGGGCACCCCGACTACACCCGATCCATCCGGCCGTAAAAAAGGCGCCCGGAAAACCGGGCGCCTTGAAGGGGATGAATGCGTGGAGGCGCTCAGATCGCGCCGCCGCCCTGCGTGCCTTCGGGGCGGGGATCGCCACCGTGGCCGCCACCCGGGCCACCCGGGCCGCCGCGGCTGCGTCCGCGACCGCCGCGCCGACGGCGCCGACGCAACGGATCGCCACCTTGGCCACCCTCGCCACGGCCTTCGCCGCTGGAGTGACCTTGCTCGCCCTCGGGACGGGGCTGGCCGTCGCGCGGGCCGCGGTTTTCACCGCCCTGGCCGCCACGACCGCGTCCGCCGCGATGGCGGCGACGTCCGTCGCCCCGGTCGCCTTCGCGACCCTGACCGCCATGGCTGGGAGCGGTTGGGGTGGCGGGCTTCAGGTCCTCGGCGAAGAGGCGTTTCAGCCAGCCGAAGAAGCCACCACCGCTGGTGGGCTTGGCTGAGGCCGGAGTCGGAGCGGGCAGGGGAGCACGCGGTTCCAGACGCGGATCGCCGCGGCGCGGCTCGCGCTGGTCGGGCCGGGCTTCGCGCTGGTCCGGGCGACCATCGCGCTGCTGTTCCGGGCGGGCCTCGCGCTGGTCGCGGCGGGGCTCACGGCTCTCGGGACGGAACGTCGGGCGCTCGGGGCGGGAGGTCTCGGCCGGGGCCGAGGCGTTTTCCCAGCTTTGGGCGACGCGGCGGGACTCGGCCGGCGGGAGGATGTTGAGCGCGGGCTTCTCCGCGGGAGCCTTTTCCGTCACCGCGGGAGCGGGGGCGGTTTCATAGGCGGGAACCACGACCGGGGTGTGGGTGGCGACCTGCGTGGGAGCCGGGGCCGGGACCGAACCGGAATTTGAAATCTCAGATTTGAGATTTGAAATGGCGGCCGGCGCCGGGGTGCTGGCGACCGGGGCAACGACGGCGGCGGGAGCGGGCTCGGGGGCCGGCTCGGCCGCCGGGGTTTCCGGGGCGAACGGGTTGCGATACTCGCTCTTGACCTTGATGACCTCGATCGTGCTGGGCTTGTAACCGCCGGGGGCGGCGGAGGAAGCGGCCGGGGAGGCCGCGGATGGGGCGGGACGTTTGCCGCGGGCGAGGCCGGAGCCCCGGGTGGCGCCGAAGGAGCTGGCGGGCGCCGGGAAGCCCGCCGGCAACTGGGCCGCGGGCGAAGCCGGCGCTGCTTGGGGCGCGCCGGACGTATCTTGATCTGACATGTGCTGTGTTTGTGCTGAGGCGCTCATCCTGGGTACCAGGAGAGCCGCCGGTTTTTGTGGGCACACACGGAGCGCGTTGAAGCGCGCTCGACGCGTGCATGAAGCGTGCAGGCTCGCCGGCCTCCCCCGGAGGGGCAACTGCAAATTCCGGGCGTCTCCGGGGGCGGCGGAGGGCGGACATGTCATGTCCGCCGAGTTCGGCCATCGATCATCGCGGCAGAGATGACATTTCCGCCCTACCAAATGCTTGCGTGACTTGCACCGCCGCGGGCAGCCTGCGGCACCATGGATAAACTCGAGGAAATCTTCCAGATGCAGGATGCGCTCAACCGCCGGATCGGCGTGGCCCTCCCGCCCCCGACCGACGAGGAGAAGGCCAAGTGGATCCTCAACTACACCCGCGCGATGCAACAGGAGACGGCCGAGCTGATCGACTCCGTGCCGTGGAAGTGGTGGGCAAAGTACCAGAAGTTCGACGAGCAGAACGCCAAGGTGGAGGTCGTGGACCTGTTCCACTTCCTCGTCTCGCTTGCCCAGACCCTCGGCATGACCGCCGATGATGTTTACCAGGCCTACCTGAAGAAGAACCAGGTGAACCACCAGCGGCAGGACAGCGGCTACGTCAAGAAGGACGAGGCCGACTCGAAGCATATCTGACGATTAAGGTAGGGCGGACATGTCATGTCCGCCGCGATATCTGCCGAGCCCGGCGGACTCACCGAGTCCGCCCTACCGGCCGGAATTCACCTCGTGACGACGAACGCCGCCTGCACGTCGACGGCGGTCTGGCCGTCCTCGATGACGCGGGCGCGGAGCTTGAGCTTGGCCTTGCCGTATCGGGAAAGCCCTTCCTTGAATTCGGCGATGGCAGCTTGGGCCGGACGCTCACAGATCGCCCGCAGGTCGCCGATGACCGGGCGGCGGTAGGCGGCCCGGCTTTCCTTCACGACGATGTGCCACTGCGGCTTGTCGGCTGCCTTCTCGTTTTTCATCAGCTCCCACACGACGCCGTAGCCGGCGAGGGTAGCGAGGGAAACGAGGCTGCCGCCGAACGCGGTGTTGAGGGAATTCTTGTTCTGCTCCTTGGGGGCCGTGAGTACCAGCGAACGGTCATCGCTCACCTCCACGCCCACGCCCATCGCCTTCGCGAGAGGGATCATCTCGTGAAGGAAGAGCTCGAATGCAGGGACCTTGACCGGCTTCATGTCTGGGCACGTTGAGTGAAATACCGGGGCAGGTAAAGCCCGGGCCGTGCCAAACCGGCGGGGGGGCGGCGGGGCCGGATTATATTCATATTCCGGTTCGCCACCGGCACCCAAATTGCTTGAGTTGTCCCATGCTCGATCTTGCTGACCTGCGGAAGTCGTTCCCGGCTACGGAGACCGGTGGCGCCCGGGTTGAAATTGTACGGGTGCCGGCCTTTGCCCTCGGGGCGGGGGAGCAGACCGCGCTGCGGGGTGAAAGCGGCTCGGGCAAGACGACTTTCCTGCATCTCATCGCCGGGATCCTCGCGGCCGACTCGGGCCGGGTCACCGTCGACGGCGTGGCCATGACCTCCCTCGGCGAGGCGCAGCGCGACCGGCTCCGGGCGCAAAAGCTGGGCTACATTTTCCAGACCTTCAACCTACTGCAGGGCTTCACCGTGCTGGAGAACGTGCAGCTGGGCATGGCATTCGGCGGCGGGGTGGACAAGGCCCGCGCCCGCGAGCTGCTCGGCCGGGTGGGCCTCGGCCACCGGTTCAATCACTTTCCCAACCAGCTTTCCACCGGCCAGCAGCAGCGCGTGGCCGTGGCCCGCGCGCTGGTCAACCGGCCGAAGCTGGTGCTGGCCGACGAGCCCACCGGCAACCTCGACCGGGTGCACTCCCGCGCGGCGCTCGAGCTGATCCGCGAGGTTTGCCGCGAGTCCGGCGCCGCGCTGCTGCTCGTGAGCCACGACGAGGAAGTGCTGCGGCAGTTCGATCGGGTGCGGGAGTTTGGGGAACTGAATGAGGTGACCCGATGATATCTGGCCGCACGTTTGACGGAGACCGGTTGCCCGGCGACTCGCACGGAGATGGTAGATGGGAGATCGGAGATGGGGATCGGCAGAGGGATCAATCGCCGGATGCCCGTTCCCGAACTCCTATCTCCCAACTTCCATCTGCGCGGGGGCTCGGGCCGGTCGCCAGACAATCCTTCTTAGTCCCCGCTTCATGACCCTGCCGCTCCTTATCTACCGCTCGCTGCGCCAGCACGCGCTCTCGACCCTCGTCACAGCCGGCAGCATCGCCCTCGCCTGCGGTTTGCTGATGACGGTGTGGATGGTAAAGACGCAGTCGCAGGAGGTGTTCACCTCGACCAACACCGGGTTCGACGCGGTGCTCGGCGCGCGCGGCTCGAAGCTGCAGCTCGTGCTCAACGCGATCTTCCACCTCGAGTCCTCGCCGGGCAACCTGGAGCTCTCCGACTACGAGGAGATCCGGAAGCACCCGGCCGTGCGCGCCGCGATCCCGCTCGCCGTCGGCGATAACTACCGCGGCTACCGGCTGGCCGGCACGATCCCGGATTTGTTCACGACGGTGGAATACGCACCGGAGAAGGCCTTCACGCTCCAGCCGGGCGGGGCCTTCTTCAAGCTGGGCACCCGGGAGGCGGTCGCCGGCAGCTTCGCCGCGGCCCAGCTCAAGCTGAAGGTCGGCGACACCTTTCATCCCTACCACGGTCTGAACTTCAACGAGGAGAGCGTGCACTCCGAGACCTACACGGTGACCGGCATCCTCGCGCCGACCAACACCCCGGCCGACCGCGTCATCTGGATCCCGATCGAGGGCATCCAGAAGATGAGCGGGCACGCGGCCGCCTCCGCCGGGCAAATCAGCGCGGTGTTGATCCAGCTGCGTTCGCCGACGGCGGGCTTTGCGCTCGACCAGCTCTACAACAAGCAGGGTAACCGCCTGACCTTCGCCTTTCCCGTGGGGGCGATCATCGCGGAACTGTTCGGAAAGATCTCGTGGTTCGACCAGGTGCTGACCCTCGTGGCGTACCTCGTGGCGGTCGTGGCCGCGGCCTCGGTGCTGGCCAGCATCTACAACTCCATGAGTGCGCGCCGCCGGGACCTCGCGATCCTGCGGTCGCTGGGCGCGCGCCGGCGCACGATCTTCGGCGCCGTGGTGGCTGAGGCGGCGGTGATCGGCGCGCTGGGGGCCGTCGCCGGCTTCGCGGTTTATTTCGGGCTGCTCGCCGGGGTGGCGCGCCTGATCCAGGCCCAGACCGGCGTGGTGCTGGAGGTTTTCGCCGGCCACCAGGTGCTTTGGATCTGCCCGCTGGCCATGATCGGTTTGTGCGCGCTGGGTGGCGTCGTGCCGGCGATGAAGGCCTACCGCACGCCGGTGGCCGAGAGCCTGTCGCCGGTCTCGTGAGCGGTAGGGACCGCCGTCCCGGCGGTCCGCGGACGGCGAACCTGGCCCGCCCGGAGGTCGGGCCCTACCTGCCAAACCGTTTGACCACCCGTCCCGGATCGGTAGCTTGCGCCAATCATGATGTCCGCCCGCCTCAGCCGCCACCGGTTGGTTGCCGCCCTGCTCGGTGCGGTCGTTGTCCTCGGCGCCTGCAAGGGCGGGGCCAAGGCCGACGCCACGGCCCAGGCCGCCTACCAGCCGGCCGGCTTCGACAAGCTGGCGTCGTTTCTCTTTGAGGCCGCACCCATCGACCCCGCGGCGGACAAGTCGGTGAAGCCCGTGGTCGACGAGTCCAAGATTCCCACCGAGATCCGGGCGCTCAGCGGCAAAGACGTGCGGATCACCGGCTTCATGATCCCGGTGAAGCTCGTGAACGGCCTGGTGACCGAGTTCCTCCTCGTGAAGGACCAGACCAGCTGCTGCTACGGCGGCGCGCCCAATCCCAACCACTGGGTGATGGTCAAGCTGGCGAAGGGCATCAAGAACGTCAGCGACATGCCGGTGCACGTCTACGGCCGGCTGGAAGTCGGCCCGGTCTTCGATACCTCGAATTATCTCATCGCGATCTACCGGCTCGAGGGCGAGCGGGCGGAGGCCGCGCCCGAGGTCACGATCGACAACGGGCAGTAAAACGGCGCGCGGCGCGCCGTTTTACGAACCAAAATGGCGGAGCCATTTTGGCTGCTAGCGCGAGATGTCCGCCTGCGTGAGGATCTTGAAACGGTGGTTGCCGAGCGTCTGCGCGGCGACGTCCGCGTCCTCGGCGTTGATTACAAGGGCGGTTTTGCCGCCGGGTCGCTTGATGAAGCAATAGACATAGTGGACGTTGATCTCGGCCTCGAGCAGCGCGGCGAGCACCTCCTTGAGGTCCCCCTCGTCGTTGATCTCCACCGCGAGGACGGTGCACTCGGTGTAGGGAAAATCATTGTTCACCATCAGCTCCCGGGCCCGGTCGGGGTCGTCCACGATCAGGCGGACGATCGCGCTGTCGGTCGTATCCAGCACCGTGATCGCCATCACGTGCACGTTGTTGTCCTTGAGCAGGCCGATCAGGTCGTAGAGCCGCCCGACGCGGTTCTCGGCGAAGACCGAGAACTGCCGGACGGGATCGCGCGTAACGGACGTGGCAGGAAGCGGCATGGAAAACGGCCGGAGCGTGCCGGGGGCCCGGCAAGGGGTCAATTACGGCCTCGCGACGCGCCCGGGCTGATCCCTAGGTTGCGCGGATGCCGACCGAGCTCGCCCGACACCACGTCGCCACGCAGCGCCGCGCGGAGGAGAGTGCGCGGCTGGTCCTGCGCGGGATTGCGCTGAACGCGGGGCTGGCGGCGGTGAAGTTTGCCGGCGGGGTGTTCGGCCATACCTATGCGCTGATCGCCGATGGGGCGGAATCGCTGCTCGATATTCTCTCCTCGTCGCTGGTGTGGGCCGGCTTCCGGGTGGCGGCCAAGCCGCCCGACGCCGACCACCCCTATGGCCACGGCAAGGCGGAGTCGCTCGCGGCCCTGGCGGTGGCCCTGTTCATCTTTCTGATGGCCGGCTGGATCGCGGTGCATGCGGTTCATGAGATTGTCACGCCGCACCAGGGGCCGAAGTGGTGGACGCTGCTGGTCCTCGCCGGCGTCATCGTCGCGAAGACCTGGTTCTCGCGCCGGATGGGCGAGACAGGGGAGGAGGTGGGGAGCACGGCGCTGGGCGTCGAGGCGCTGCATCACTGGTCTGATGCCATGACTTCGGCGGCGGCGTTTGTCGGCATCAGCATCGCACTTTGGGGCGGCCAGGGCTGGGAAACGGCGGACGACTGGGCGGCGCTCTTCGGGTGCGTGATCATCGCCTTCAATGGCGTGGGGATGCTGGGCCGGGCGCTCCGCGATGTGATGGACACGGCGGTGGCGCAGGACTTCGAGAACGAGGTGAGGACGCTGGCGCTCGCGGTGCCGGGGGTGGGCGCGCTCGACAAGGTCCGGGTGCGCAAGAGCGGGCTCAGCCACCTCGTCGATATCCAGGTCCGCGTGAATCCCGACCTCTCGGTCCGCGCCGGGCACGACATCGCCCACGCCGTGAAGGACGCGCTCCTCGCCTCCGCGCCGCATGCGATCAGCGATGTCACGGTGCACATCGAGCCGATGAAGTAGGCGGGCGGCCCCAGCTCGTTTCATCCGTGGACGCTGGGCTGGCGCGATCATTTTCGGATTTTTTTGCCACAGGCACAGAGGGCTCAGAGCCCCAGCCTCGTTGTTTTTTGTTTGGGTTCCGAACCGGAACAGCATCCGACCTCTGTGAGCTCGGTGCCTCTGTGGCAAAAACGGTTTGAAATCAGCGCGGCCGGGTCGTCGCCCAGCCCGACCGGCGCCACCGCGACTGTTTCACTCGAACCGCCGCGCGATTTTCCAGCCGAGCCAGACCCCGACGATGCTGCCGACGCCGCTGAGCATGAAGGAGGCGAAGAAGCTGAAACCCAGCGCGTCGCCGATCGCCCAGAAGGCGTAGCCGCAGACCGTGGTGCCGGCGAAGATGCACAGCTTGTTCATGCCGCCGACCCTGGCCGCCCTGGCCAGTAAACGCGAGTCCGCACCCGCTCGAAGCACGCGCCGGCCTCGCCAGAGTTGCATCTATGAGATGAAACTCTGGCGAGAGCGGCCGTGGGGCAGGGGCAAGATCTGCCCTTGTCGGAGCCTGCTTGCAGGCGATCAGGGCTGGGTCGGCTTTGAACCGACCTTCGCCTGCAAGCAGGCTCCGACAGTTCGAAAACACCTCACTTCCAGGCCGAGGTTTTGCCTACATGCCACGCAAAACATGACTTATTAAGCAGGCTGGGTGCGGGCGTTGCGGCCGCTTAATCGTGGCTTACTTTCTGCATCATGCTACGCAGGATCTGTGTCCAAACCTGTGATGAAACCCGGCTCCGCCCGTCCCCCGTGTCGCAATCCCCATCTGCTCCGCTGGGTCGAGAAGATGGCCGCGCTCTGCGAGCCGGCGGCGATTCACTGGGTGGACGGCTCGAAGCAGGAATACGACCGCCTCTGCGCCCAGCTGGTCGCGGCCGGCACCTTCACCCGGCTGAACGCGCGCCGCTGGCCGGGGTGCTTTCATGCGCGGAGCGACCCGGGTGACGTCGCCCGCGTCGAGGACCGCACCTTCATTTGCTCCTATTCGCGCGAGGCGGCCGGCCCGAACAACCAGTGGATGGATCCCTTCGAGATGCGGCTGAAGCTCCGGGGGCTGTTCCGCGGCGCGATGCGCGGCCGCACGATGTATGTGCTGCCGTACAGCATGGGCCCGGTCGGTTCCCCGCTGGCCCGCATCGGTGTCCAGCTCACGGACTCGCCCTACGTGGTGGTGAGCATGCGGATCATGGCGCGCATCGGCCTGCCCGTCTTCAAGATCATCGACCGTGACTCGGTCCGCGTGGTCCCGGGGCTGCACTCGGTCGGCGCCCCGCTCGCGCCCGGTGCCAAGGATGTCCCGTGGCCATGCAACCCCGACAAGTACATCGTGCACTTCCCGGAGACGCGCGAGATCTGGAGCTACGGCTCGGGCTACGGCGGCAACGCCCTGCTCGGGAAGAAATGCTTTGCGCTCCGCATCGCCTCGAACCTCGCGCGTGACGAGGGCTGGTTGGCGGAGCACATGCTCATCCTCGGCGTGGAGGATCCCCAGGGTGAGAAGACCTATGTGGCCGCGGCGTTCCCGAGCGCGTGCGGCAAGACGAACTTCGCGATGATGATCCCGCCGCCGGCCTTCCAGAAGCAGGGCTGGAAGATCTGGACCGTGGGTGATGACATTGCGTGGCTGCGGCCCGACGCCGAGGGCCGCCTGCGGGCGATCAACCCGGAGGCGGGCTTCTTCGGCGTGGCGCCGGGGACCTCGCTGCGGACCAACCCCAACGCCATGGCGTCGCTGGCGCGGAACACGATCTTCACCAACACGGCGCTGACGCCGGACGGCGGCGTCTGGTGGGAGGGCATGACCGACGAGCCGCCGGCCAAGTGCCAGGACTGGCAGGGCAATGCCTGGACGCCGGAGATCGCCAAGGCCACGGGGGCCAAGGCTGCGCATCCCAACTCGCGCTTCACGGCCCCGGCGGCGCAGTGCCCCACGATCGACCCCGACTGGGAAAAGCCCGAGGGCGTGCCGATCAGCGCGATCGTCTTCGGCGGACGCCGGGCGGCCACGATCCCGCTCATCTACCAGGCCTTCAACTGGACGGCTGGGGTGTATGTCGGGGCGACGATGGGCTCCGAGGCGACGGCGGCATCGACCGGCACGACTGGCGTGCTGCGGCGCGATCCGATGGCGATGAAGCCGTTCTGCGGCTACCACATGGGCGATTACTTCCGGCACTGGATCGCGATGCAGAAACGGCTGAGCGAGACCCCGCGCATTTTCCACGTGAACTGGTTCCGCAAGGGTGCCGACGGAAAGTTTCTCTGGCCGGGGTTCGGCGACAACATGCGCGTCCTGAAGTGGATCGTGGACCGTTCCCGCGGCCGGGCCCTAGGCCGCGAGACCCCGATCGGGTGGATGCCTCGCCACGAGGATCTGGACTGGACCGGTCTCAAGTTTTCCCGCGAGGCCTTTGAGGCGCTCCAAGCCGTCGACCGGATGGCCTGGCGCGGCGAGGTCATGAGCCACGAGGAACTCTTCATCGAGCTGCACGACCGCCTGCCGAAGGAAATGATCTACGAGCGCGAGCTCCTGATCTGCCGGCTGTAGGGGGCGATCGAAATCCGTGATTGGGAGGGGTAAGCGGACTCGGTGAGTCCCTCGACCATGCTCGGGACCTTGAGCCTGTCGAAACGGTCCGCCGCGATCTTTCCGGATGTTTTGCCGCAGAGGCACAGAGTGCACAGAGCCCAAGCCTCGTTGTCTTGGTTTCCGAACCCTGAAATTTCCGGCATTCAGGGTCCGGAGGCCAAAGCATCCGCCCTCTGTGAGCTCTGCGCCTCTGTGGCAAAAACAGGTTTGAAATCATTGCGGTCCACCGTTTCGACCCACGCAAGGCTCCGGGCCAGTCCTGCCCCGATTGTGGAATCGCTGCGCTGCTTGCGGAACGGCCTGCCGACGCTACGGTGATGCCGTGTTGTCCCGCCCGTTCCTGCTGATCCTCGGGTTTTGCCTCGCCGCCCTGCCGCTGCGGGCCGAGGTGCCGCCGTTGCTGCAGGAAGCCTTCAGGAAATTCTCCGCGGAGGTGCCGTACTGGGCCTTCACCGAGACGATCGTGCGCACCGATATGAAGGGTAAGCCCGAGGGTGAGACCGTCGTGCAGATCGATCCTTCCAAGCCCTACGCTGAGCAGATCCTGCCGCTCAAGATCGACGGCAAGCCGCCCACGCCCGCGGCAATCGAGAAATTCCGCAAGCAGCGCCAGCGGCGCCAGGACCGCGAGGAGAACCAGTCGCTCGGCCGCCTGATCCTCCCGGACCAGACCAAGGTGGTCGCCGAGACCGCGACGAGCATCACCTACGACGTCGGCCTGCGGCGCACCGGCAACAGCCGCCTGCCACCCGACAAGTTCCAGGTGCTGGTGCGGATCAACAAGACCCGTCAAGAACTCGAGAGCATCTCGGTACTGGTCCGCGAATCCTTCCGCGTGGCGCTGGTGGGCAAGGTGAAGTCGGGCACGGCCGTCCTGAACTTCCAGCCGGTGGTGCCGGAGCACCCGGCGCCGCTCGCGATGATCCTGGCCGAGGGCGCGGGCTCCGTGCTCTTCGTGAGGCTCGGTGCCAACTACGAGCTGCGCCGGACGGAATTCCGCCGGGTGAAGCCGTACAGCGACAACTTCGGGGCGACGATCGGGGACTTGAAGGTGCTGGATTTCTAGATCCTCGGAGAACGTTCCGACCGGTCCCCGCCTGCCTTGATAATCCGGTTGGCGTCTGCGTCCGATGGGACGAACTTCCGTCCATGAATTTGATCCCCCGCCGGTTCCTCCTGGTCGGTTTTCTCGGCCTCGCGTCCGTGCTGCCCGCCGCGGAGAAGCCCAAGCTTACGTTTTCCGCCCAGGAATACACCCTGGCCTTTGTCGACCTCGGGGCCAACGGCGTGATCAACGAGTACGTGCCGCCCGGGGACACGGTGGAGAAATGGACGACCCTCATCACCGTGCAGCAGGCGCCGCAGGTGAAGGAGCCGGCCGTGGTGGCTGCGGCGGTGCTCAGGGCGGTCACGGACAACGATGCCGTCGCCAGCAAACCGCAGGTGCTCTTCCGCGACGGCACAAAGAACCGCGAGGACATTATCGTGCTGCTGCTTATCCGCGACCCGGCCCACGGCGGCAACGAGCTGAGCATCCAGCGCTACGTCAAGGAGCCGGGCACCGTCGGGGTGAAAACCTACATCTACGGCCGGCGCATCCCGACCGGCGCGGACAATCCCACCCAGACGCAGTTGAACACCTGGATCGCGGCGCTCTGGGATTTCAAGGCCGACACCTTCAAGGCGATGCCGTGATGCGGCGGGATCCTTCGATCCGTCTTTTGACCACGGACCGTGTCCTGCGAAGCTCGAAGAGCGAAGCAGGATGGCACGGCTTAAACGGATTCGAACTCGAACCCCGAACCGGTTGGCACAGGAGGTCGCTGAGGACAGGGAGGTTTGATTCCGGAAATTCTCGGTGTGCTCCGTGCCCTCCTGTAAATCTGCCGTGGATCGGATCCTTATCCCTTGAATCCGCGGTTACTCCCGTTTTTGCCGCCCGGTTGGGATATTGCGCTGGGTGAAGGCCCGCGTTTGCGTTCAGGCCCGCATGTTTCATCCGCCGATCCCGTCCACCAGTCCGCCGAAATTGACGGCCCGGCTGCTGGGCAGCTTTTCGCATACGCCCCGCACGATCGGCCTCGTGTGGCAGTCCGCTCCCGGCGGTCTCGTGGGGCTGGTGTTCCTGGTGCTGGCGGCAGCGGTCCTGCCGTTGAGCGTGGCGTGGGTCGGCAAGCTCATCGTCGACGCGGTCGTGGCGGCGCAGGCCGCGGCGGCCGGTCCGGCGCGCGAGGCCGCCGTCGATCTGACGATCCGCTGGGTGCTGGTGGAGCTCGGGCTCTTCGTCGCAATCAGCCTCACGGAGCGGGCGATCGGTCTCAGCCGGCAGCTGGTGGGCTCGCGCCTGAGCATCGACATCAACGTGCGCATCCTGGAGAAGGCGCTGACGCTCGACCTGGCGCATTTTGAGAACCCCGAGTTCTACGACAAGCTGGTGCGGGCGCGGCGCGAGGCTTCGTCCCGGCCGCTCTCACTCGTGCAGCAGAACTTCGTGCTCCTGCGCAACACGCTCACGCTCGCGGGCTACGCGGCGTTCCTCGTTGCATTCAGTCCCTGGGCGGCGCTCGGCCTGCTGTTGGCGGCGGTGCCGGCGTTTGTGTCGGAGGTGAAGTTCTCCGGCGCGGAGTTCCGCCTGCGCAACTGGCGCTCCCCGGAAAACCGGCGCCTGAATTATCTCGAGCACGTGATCGCGAACGATGAGCACGCCAAGGAGGTGAAGCTCTTCGGCCTCGGGCCGATGCTGCTCGCGCGTTACCGGGCCCTCGCCGAGACCTTCTTCGGGCAGGACCGCCAGCTCGCGATCCGCCGCGCGGGGTGGACCTTCGGGCTCTCGCTGCTCGCGACCGCGGCCTTCTACGGCTGCTACGTGGCGGTGGCGATCGCCGCGGCGACGGAGGCCATCACGCTCGGCGAGATGACACTCTACCTTGTGGCCTTCCGGCAGGGCCAGCAGTCATTCCAGTCGGTGCTCAGCGCCGTCGGCGGCATGTACGAGGACAACCTCTACATGAGCAACCTGTTTGAGTTCCTTGCGATCCCCGTCGCCGGGCTGGCGCCCGGCGACAAGGCGGCTGCGCCGATGCGGACAGAAGAAGGAATTCGTTTTGAAAATGTCGGATTCCGCTACCCGGGAGCGGAGGAGTGGGCGTTGCGCGGGGTGTCGGTGTTCATTCCCCGGGGTGAGAGCCTGGCGCTCGTGGGCGAGAACGGCGCGGGCAAGACGACCTTCATCAAGCTGCTGACCCGGCTCTACGAACCCACGGAAGGCCGGATCCTGCTCGATGGCTGTGACCTGCGTGACCTTAGTGCGGGCGCGTTGCGCGCCCGCATCGGGGTGATCTTCCAGGACTTCAACCAGTACCAGTTCGTGCTGCGCGAGAATGTCGGCACGGGCAGCGTGGAGCACATCGAGGACCGGTCTCGGGTGCAACGGGCGGTGGAACGGGGTGGGGCGGAGGAACTGGTAGCGTCGCTCACGCAGGGGCTCGAGACGCAGCTCGGCCGCTGGTTCAAGGGCGGCGCGGAGCTCTCCGGCGGCCAGTGGCAGAAGGTGGCGCTGGCGCGCGCCTTCATGCGGGAGGAGGCCGACATCCTCGTCCTCGACGAGCCGACCGCGGCGCTGGACGCAGCAGCGGAGCACGCGGTGTTCGAGCGTTTCCGCACGCTCACGCAGGGGCGCACGGCGATCCTGATCTCACACCGTTTCCCGACCGTGCGCATGGCCGACCGGATCCTCGTGATCGAGCACGGCCGGATCCTGGAGCAGGGAACGCATGACCACTTGCTCAGGGAGGGTGGGCGTTATGCGCGGCTGTTCGCGCTGCAGGCCGAGGGGTATCGGTAGAGGACGGCGCCGAACATTCCGGATTGGTTTCACGCAGAGAAGCCCAGCCTGCGGCTGGCCAAGGCAAAGGGCGCAGGGCTCGATCCAATCCAAACGCCATGGGGCCGGAACGCTGATCGATTGGGGGAGTGGGTTCTGGAAATCAGCATTGATCAGCGCAGATCAGCGTTCCCTCTCTCCGGCCGCGCCGGGATTGACCCGGCCCGGAAATCTTGCGGAAGTGCCGGAACCCTTTCGGCCCTGAACCGCCGACTTACCCCTCCCGCTTCCCGGTCCGGCTCCGTGCCCCGGGAGAAAACCCCGACCCCCGCCTGTTTATGAACACCCCTGATCATTCGTCCCTGCGCACCGCCCTGTTTGCCCTCCTCGCCTTTTCCGTGGGCACCGTCCCGGCCTTCGCCCAGGCCCCGCAGGCCGGTGCCGGCCGTGGGGCGGCCCCCGCGGCGCCGGGAACGGTGCTTTCCCCCGCCCAGACTGCGGCCGTGGGCGCGATGAACCAGGCGCTCACACCGCTGGCGAACGAGGTGGCCGCGGCGCGCACCGCCTTGGCCGCCGCGAGTCTCTCGATTCCCCGCGACGATGCCGCGATCCGCGCGAAGGCCGAGGCGGTGTCGACCGCCGATCTCGCGCTGGCCGCGGCCCGGGCGGATCGGTTCATGCGGATCCAGGGCTCGGCCAATCGCCTCTCGCCCGAGCAGGTCGCCCCGATCGTCACCCAGGCCGCCCAACCCGGCGGCCGCGGCGGCCGCGGCTCCGCGGTCAATCCCGGCGGCACCGGTCTGGCGTCGGCGCAGGCAGAAACGGCGAAGCTGGTCACGGCCCCCGGGGTCGCGGCGACCCTCGTCGCGGCCGAGCCTATGATCGTCAATCCGACCAATCTCGACGTCGATGCCCGCGGCCGCGTCTGGGTCAACGAGGGGGCCAATTACCGCACGCTCGCCTACACCCGCGAGGAGGGCGACCGCATTCTGATCCTCGAGGACACCAACGGCGATGGCGCCACGGAAAAGTCCACCGTCTTCTACCGGGACCCGTCGGTGAACGCCGCGCTCGGCGTCATGGCCCTTGAGGGCAACAAGGCGCTCGTGGCCTCCTCGCCCTACATCTTCGTGCTGACGGATACCAACAACGACGGCGTCGCGGACAAGCGCGAGGTCATGTTCGAGTCGCTCGGCCAGGCCAACCACGACCACAGCCTGCACGCCTTCGTCTTTGGGCCGGACGGCAAGCTCTACTTCAACTTCGGCAACTCGATCACCGAGCTGAAGCGCCCGGTCGCGGGCCTGCTCACCGTGCCGCTGCACGGGGAGATCCCCGCCCATGAGTCGGTCACCGTCATCGACCGGGACGGCAAGCCGGTAAAGCACGGTGACACCTACAAGGGCGGCATGGTGTTCCGCTCCAACCTCGATGGCAGCAACGTGGAGACCCTCGCCCACAATTTCCGCAACAACTTCGAGGTCGCCGTCGATTCCTTCGGCGGCATGTGGCAGTCGGACAACGACGACGACGGTAATACCTCGGTGCGCATCACCTACGTGATGGCGGGTGGAAATTACGGATATCTGGACGAGCTGACCGGGGCCGCCTGGCGCACGCCTTGGATGGCGGCGGGTTCGCCGACGGATCCCGTCGTTCGCGCGTCGTTCCACTGGCACCAGACAGATCCGGGGGTCGTGCCGAACCTGCTCATCACCGGCGCCGGTTCCCCGACCGGCATCGCGGTCTACGAGGGCTCGCTGCTCCCCGCCGAATTCCGCAATCAGGTATTCCACACGGATGCGCGCCCGAGCGTGACGCGCGCCTATCCGGTCACCAAGGCCGGGGCCGGCTACACTGCGACCGCGGCCCCCATCCTGTCACCCGCACAGACCGACAACTGGTACCGCCCGTCCGATGTGGCGACTGGTCCCGACGGGGCCCTCTATGTGGCGGACTGGAATGACTCCACCGTGGGTGGCCATGCCATGGCCGACCAGATCCTGCCCACGCTGACGGGCCGCGTTTACCGCCTGGCGCCCCCCGGCAACCGTCCCGCCGTGCCGGCGCTGAATCTCAACAACGCGGCGGGAGCCGTGGCCGCGTTGCAGTCGCCGAACATGAACACGCGCTATCTCGCCTGGACCAAGCTGCACTCCATGCAGGCCGGCGCCGAGGCCGAGCTCGTGAAGCTCTGGCAGAATCGCGCCAACGACCGCATGCGCGCCAGGGCGCTCTTCCTCCTCTCCCAGATCAAGGGCAGCGAGAAGAAGTACCTGGATCAGGCCGCGACCGACACCAGCGAGGACATCCGGATCGTGGCCCTCCGCGCGGCCCATGCCGCCGGCGTGGATGTCATTCCCTACGTGAAGCAACTCGTCCGCGATCCCTCCGCGCAGGTCCGCCGCGAGGCGGCCCTCGCGCTGCGGCACAACCGGTCGCCGGAAGTCCCCGCGCTCTGGGCGGCGCTTGCCCAGCAGCACGACGGCAAGGACCGCTGGTACCTCGAGGCCCTCGGCATCGGCGCCGACCAGCGCTGGGACGAGTGCCTGACCGCCTGGCAGGCGGGCGGCCGGATCGACCTCACCAGCGCCGCGGCGCACGACATCGTCTGGCGCTCGCGAGGCAGCAAGACGCCGGAGCTTGTCGTGGCCATGGTCAAACAGCCGGGTACGACTCCGGCCGAGCGCACCCGGTTGCTCCGCAGCCTCGATTTCGTGAAAGGTCCGGAAAAGGATGCGGCGCTGCTTCAGCTGCTGACTCCCTGAGCCGGATTTTTACAGGAGGGCGCGGAGAGCGCGGAGGATATGTCGCTGTGAGTAACTCATGCTGGGCTTGGTCGATGGATGCGCTTGGATGACCAAATGCATCCGTTGTACCTGAAGGCTGACGCTCTGACCCAAACCGTCATCGGGGCCGCGATCGAGGTCCATAAGGACAAAGGACCCGGGCTGGTTGAATCAATCTACGAGTGGTGTCTGTTGCGTGAATTGGAACTGCAGAAACTAAAGACGGAGAACCAACGGCTCGTGCAAATTCACGACAAGGGATTCATCCGGGATGAACCGCTTCGTTTCGACGTGCTTGTAGAGGGCTGCGTCTTGGCCGAGGCGAAATCAGTCGAAGCGATCCTTCCCATCCACAAGGCCCAGCTCTTGAGTTACATGAAACTCCTGGATGTGCCCATCGGTCTCCTGATCAACTTCAATTCCACCAAGCTGACCGACGGCGTTTCCCGTTTGGTTCTGCGAGGTGCGAGCTCATGACTCCTCGCTCTCCGCGCCCTCCTGTAAAAACTGGTTTGTTGGTTTGCCTGATCTTGGCTGCCTTGTGGGGAGGCTTGGTGTCGACATTCGCCGCCGACGCCCCGCCGATCGATGTGCTGCTCCGGCTCAAGGGCACCAATCTCGACTCCAGCCCGGCGGTGAAGGCGGCGCTGGATCGCGCGTTGCAGGCGTATCGGGGCCAGCCGCCCTTTCTTGAGTTGGTGCGGGCTTTCAATCTCACCGACCGTGCGGATGGCCTGATTGCGCTCGCCGTGGCGCACCCGGATGACTCGACCGGCGCGGAGGCGCTGCAGCGGGTGATCGAGGATGGCGGGTTGGACGCCATCAAGCAGGCCATGGCCGGTTCCGGCGGCTCTGCGCTGGTGCGGGCCCTTGGCAATGTCGCCGATGCGTCCGTGCCGGAGCTGCTTCAGCCGGTGATGCTCGACGCGAAGGCCCCGGAGGCGCTCCGGCTCGACGCGGTTCGGGCGCTTGCGCACAGCGAGGCGGGAGCGCAGGCGCTGCTCGAGCTGGCCCGGGCCGGCGGATTTCCCGAGACACTAAAGCCCGCGGCGGCAACGGCGCTCGCGGCCTCACCCTGGCCGGCGGTCAAGGACGAGGCGGCGCGACTTCTACCCCCGACGGCGTCGGCGGGCCAGTCGATCCCGTCGCTCGCGGAGGCCCTGGCCCTGCGGGGCGATGTGGCCCGCGGCGAAAAGGTTTTCTTCGGCGCGGCGGCCTGCGCCAGCTGCCACCAGGTGAACGGGCGCGGGGTGGACTTTGGTCCCGGGCTTTCCGAGATCGGTGACAAGTTCGCCGCGGAGGCGCTCTATGCCGCGATCGTCGAGCCCAACGCCGGCATCAGTTTCGGCTACGAGCCTTGGCAGATCACGCTGCGCAATGGCGCTGCCGTCGGGTTCATCGCGAGCGAGACCGACGACGAGCTCACGGTGAAAGCACCGGGCAATATCATCACGCGCTACCGCAAGTCCGATGTCACGGCCCGCGACCGGATCCCCGGCTCGCTCATGCCGCCGGGGCTGCTCGCCGCGACCAATGCGCAGGAGGTCGCCGACCTGCTGGTGTACTTGGGGTCGCTGAAGAAGGGGCGCTGACCGGAGATTTTTGCCACAGAGGCACAGGGCAGCGGAGCCCACCGTTTCCGACAGGCTCAAGGCCCTGAGCTAAGCCGAAGGGCAACCAACCCCCGGAAGGGTAGCCGCAAAAAAGCGCAAAAACTTCCGGGGCTGTGAAAGGAGTCTCCCGCGCGCTTATAAGCGCGATGGTGACGTCACCGGAGCCCAAGAAATCTTGCGCCTTTTTGCGGCCAAACCGGCTTGGAGTTCGTCGCCCCCGGCGAGGCCTGGACTCGGTGCCTCTGCGGCAAAAGTTCCGGTGCTTGCGGATTTCCGCAAAAAGGCTGATCGAGGTGCCCCGGCTCGACAGCCGGCCGATGTTGTCCATGATATCAGACGGTTTACCCCGGTTCCTGTTCGATCCCCAACCCCTGCTCGCCATGAAAAAGCTGCTGCTTGCCTTGATGCTGTCCAGTCTGGCCACGGTTACTTCCGCCGCTGACAAAAAAATCATCCTGATCGCCGGCGCGCCCAGCCACCCGGCGGGCGAACACGAGCACCGCGCCGGGATGATGCTCCTGCAGAGCAGTCTCGCGGGTTACCCGGGAATCAAAGTCGAGGTGCACAGCCTGACAGGAACCGGCTGGGTGGAGGACGAGGCCATCTTCAACGACGCAGCGGCCGTGGTGGTCTACAGCGATGGCGCGGGCTCGCATCCACTCCTCCGCGAGGACCGGTTGCAAAAGATGGGCGCCTTGGTCGAAAAGGGCATGGGGATCGGATTCCTGCACTATGCCACGGAGCCTACGCTGCCCAACGGCAACAAGGAGTTCATCGCCTGGACCGGCGGCGCGTTCGAGGTGAACCTCTCCATCAACCCGATCTACCTCGGCGAATTCAAGTCGCTGCCGACGCACGCGGTCACGCGCGGCGTGAAGCCGTTTTCCACCACCGACGAGTGGTATGCGCACATCCGCTTCCGCGAGGGCATGCAGGGCGTGACGTCCATCCTCGCCACCGTCCTGCCCGAGACCGCGCTCAACCGTCCGGATGCGCCGCGGCTCGGTCTGCGCGAGGGTAACGAGTCCGTCTGGGCGGCGGTCCGCCGCCGCGAGCCCCAGACCGTCATGTGGGTGACGGAGCGCGCCGCCGGCGGCCGCGGCTTCGGTTTCACCGGCGGCCACTACCACTCGAACTGGGCCAACGACGACCAACGCAAGCTGGTGCTCAACGCCATCCTCTGGGCGGCGAAAGTCGAGGTCCCGGCCAACGGCGTGGTTTCCAAGGTCACCCCGGCCCTGCTGCGGGCGAATCTCGATCCCAAGGGCGGCCGTGGCGGGGTGGCCCCGAATGCGGCGCTGTCCAGCATGACCGCGCTGTCGTCAATGGCCCGGCAGAAGGTCACCGACGCCCGCCGGGCGCTGACCAACACTTCCCTGACCAACCCGGGCCAGCTGCGCCAGATGGCCGATGAACTGGCCGTGGCCAACCTCGAGCTGGCGCAGACCCGCGCCGCGCTCTTCACCGAAATGCAGTCTACGCCCGAGCGTTTCACCGCCGAGCAGATCGCGACGCTCGTCCAGCAGGCGGGGCAGTAGGCGCCGGCGGCGCCGGTTATTGGTAATTCGTTATTGGTTGCCGGGGGTAGGGCTGACCCGCTGGGTCGGTCGCGCTGTTCGGATGGGCCGCGCCGGGCTCATCCGGAGATCGCGTCCTTGCCTTGTGCTGATCAGTTGCTACAGCGAGAGGCGTGTCCGGACACGATCCCAGCAGGAACCCAGCGAAACATTCAGATCTCCGGTTGGTGGTGTTTGTGGGGCGGTTAGCTTCCTTTGGAATGAGCAGCCGGAACCGCGTGGCGGCGTCCAATTTTTTGTCGCCGTGGTGGGCGCATTGGTAGTGATGGCTCTCGGCCATTGGACCGGCCGCCTGGTGTGGACTCCTCTTTTGAAAAAGGTGGGCTACGGGCTCACGAGCGTGATCCTGATGTGCGCGGTTCCCCTCGTCGGCGTGCTTCTGGTGGTCGCCGGCGTGGGATGGAACATGCCCCGGGTGGTCACCGCGGTGGCGATCGGTGTAACCGTCGGCGTACTGATGTTCGGCTGGGCGAGTGCGGTTCTCGCGCTGGCGCAGGCCAAGCGACCAGATCCGGCAGTCTCCCGCTACGGCTTTTTGGCGCGCCGGCGGTTGAGGTTGCTAGGGGGCGGGCCGCTGACAATCGGCGCTTTGGCCAAAAACCCCTGCGCCGGGGACCCGAACCTAGGGCTTCGGGCCGGGTTTCGTGGATGAGGGTTTAGTCTGAACCATTGGCTGGGAGTGGATCCGTGGTTCGAAAACGGGATGCCGGCCCGTTGGGGCGTCGGGCCCTGCCCGGAATCATCGCGGCGGCGAGCGGAGTCGCTGCCCTACCGGGATCGACCCCATCTCCGATCTCCCAGCTTCGAACTCCCCACTGACGCGCCAACGGCGCGTCAGTTGTAGAACACCGCCTCGTTCGTCTGGAAGAGGGCGTGGGCGAGCTTGGTCCAGGCGTCGAGGGGGTCGCGGGAGGTGAAGGCCTCGATGCCGGGCTCGGCTTGGAAGTTGCCGCGGCCGGCGGCGACACCGCGGCCGGCGCGACCGGCGGCGGCGGCCTGCTGCTGGGCGGCGCGACCGGCGCGGGCCACGGTTTTCTGCTGGTCCGCATTCAGGCGGGGGCCGTCGAGTGAGGTTCCGCCGGAGGTGTCGCGCACGAATTTGATGCTTAGCCTAGCCTCCTCGTCCGTTGGCGGGCGCTGGAAGACCGAGAGGTAGAGTTCCCGCACGCGTTCCTGGTCGGTCTTGAGGGCGAGGAACTCCGCCGAGTGGGTCAGCTTGCGCGAGGTCTCGATCACGAGCGGGCTGTTCATCAGGAAGAGCGCCTGCTGCGGGACGATCGTCTCGTAGCGCTTGCCGGACACGACGCTCGGGTTGGGCACGTCGAATTGGGTGAGGATCTCGGCCGGGTTGGCGCGGTCGATGAAGGTGTAGACGGCGCGGCGGCTGGCGAACTCGCTGCTGCTGATCGGCGCGGAGCGGCCGCCCATCTTCAGGTCGAGCGTGCCGGCGATCGCGAGGATCGAGTCGTGCACGGCCTCGAAGTCGAGCCGGCGGAGGTTGTAGCGCCAGTGCAGCGTGTTGTCGGGGTCGACGTCGGCGTACTTCGGGTTGTTGAGGCCGCTCTCCTGGTAGACGCTCGTGAGGAGGATCGTGCGGTGGAGCTGCTTGATCGACCAGCCCTGCTCGACGAAGCGCACGGCGAGGTAGTCGAGCAGCTCGGGATGGGAGGGCGGGGCGGACATGTTGCCGAGGTCGTCGGGGGTCGGGACGAAACCCACGCCGAAGTGGTGCTGCCAGACGCGGTTCACGAGGACACGCGCGGTGAGCGGGTTGGTCGGGCTGGCGATGTCACGCGCGAGCTCGAGCCGGCCGCTGCCGAGGGTGTAGCTGGGGCGGTTGGGGCCGGCGAGGATCTCGAGGAAGCGCCGCGGCACGACCTCGCCACGGTTCTGAGCTTCGCCGCGAAGCAGGACGGGGGCGTTGGCGGGATTCGGCTTGTCGAGGAAAACATTGGCGCGCGGGTAGGCGCCGGCGTGGGTGAACTCGAGGTCAGTGAAGGCGCTCTGCAGTTGCGTGAGATCGCGCTGCAGCTGCTGGCGCCGCTGCGCATCGTTCATCGCCGGGGCGGGGCCGCGGCCGGGAGCGGCACCCGGGGTGGATGTCGTGGCCGGGGTCGAGCCGGCCATCGAGTTGTCGGCCATGCCGCCGCCCATCGCGTTCATGTCTTGGGCTCCCGCGCCCATCGATGGATTGACGGGGTTGGCGGAGAGATTGGCGGCAGCGGCGGGGCGGGCGGCTTGGGCGGTCTGCGCCGCCGGACGGACGGGGGCGTTGGCGGCGGGAGCGGCTCCGGGCTGGGTTCCCGGTTGGGCGCCGGGCCGAACGACTCCGGGCTGGGCGGGCACAGCCGCGCCGGCCGGGCCACCGCGGGCACCGGCTTGGCGCAGGGCGGCCTGCTCCTGGTTGAGCTCGGTCAGGCGCTGGTTCAGCTGGGCGAGCTGGGTGAGGTAGTCGGCGTGCTCGGGGGTGTTGGGTGCGGGGGAGAGGAGCGGCTGGTTTTGGACCGCGGTCGGCTGGACGCTGCTGTTGAAGATGCCGTAGAGCGAATAGTAGTCCTTCGTCGGGATCGGGTCGAACTTGTGGTCGTGGCAGCGGGCGCACGAGACGGTCATGCCGAGGAAGCCCTTCGTGGTGACATCGATCTGGTCGTTGATGATGTCGTTCATGTTCCCGTCGAACTGGTTGCCCAGCGTGAGGAAGCCGAGGGCGGCGAGGGTGGAGCGGTCGGCGCCGTCGGGAATGGCGAGGGTCGGCTCGGGTCCGCGGCCGCCGCCGCGGGCGGCGGCGTTAGCATTGGCCGGGACGTTGGCGCGCGCGGCGCCGGC
>CAMDOO010000033.1 GCA_945903545.1 Opitutus sp. GAS368
TCAGCCAGCAAAGAGCTCAACGCCTCCACCGCCGACTCGCCAATCAGCAACAATCCTCTCGTCAGAAAACTCGAAACCACAACCCATCCGCCACCTCTCTTGTAGCGTAATTAACCGGCCTTTGAGGTCATTGATTGAAAAACGCGGCGAGTTCTGGTTTGGTTGCCCCAAATGGTACTTTGAACACGGCTGCGGTGTCCCTGAGTGCTGCGACCAACTACAGAGCTGAGGTGTTGACCGCTACCACGGCTTCCAATCTGAAAACTGCCAGTTCCATCAATCTGGGTGGTGCCACCCTGAGCTTGGGGGTCCGTGGCTAGCGGCCTGGCAGTGAATAACAGCTTTACGATTGTTAACAATACTGCCTCAGCTGCGGTCCCAATCGTCGGAACGTTCGCCGGTGTGCCGGAAGGGGCAATCCGTTCAGCCACGGATACCTTGGGGAATACGGTCACGTTTATAATCAGCTACAAGGGCGGTGATTCTAATGATGTTAGCTATACGGTCACCATCACCATTGCCGAGGGGCAGGCGACATCGAATGCCGCCAGTCTGGTGCTCCTTTCTTCCCGGCTTAATGCCTTTTCCGTCCGCAGTTATTCAGGCGCCGCAAATGACACCTTGATCATGGGAGTAGTCGTGACGGGTAGCGGTACGAAGAGCCTCGTTGCTCGAGGGATTGGTCCCAATCTGGGCTTTTACGAGGTCAGCGGCTTCCTCGCCGATCCTCAGCTCAAGCTCCATACTGCCTCAGGGGCACTGATGCAGACCAACGACAATTGGGGCGGCGGCACCACCCTCACCAACGCCTTTATCTCAGTTGGCCTCCCGGCTCTCCCTCCTTTGTCGAAGGACGCCGCATTGGTGCTAAATCAAAGTCCGGGTGTTTTCATGATCCACCTGACCTCCGCCGCTGGCACGGGCATTGGCTTGATGGAGCTCTACGACTTTGGGACCGAGAGCGACGCGAGTAGGCTCGCCGCTGTTTCCGTGCGAGGCCAGGTCGGCACCGGTGCCAACGTGCTTATTGTGGGCTTTGTTATTACGGGCTCGACGTCCAAGCAGGTTATCATTCGCGGCGTGGGGCCGAACCTCTCGGCCTCAGGGGTGACGGGCTGGATGAACGATCCCCAGCTCAAGCTTTTCGACGGCTCCGGGGTTGAGATTGGCAGCAACGACGACTGGGGCGGCGGCAGCACACTTGCGAACGCATTTGCGGCCGTGGGACTCGCCAGCCTGCCAGCGGCATCGAAGGATGCCGCGCTGCTGGCTACGCTTAATCCCGGTGTGTACACCGTGCAGCTCTCCGGAGTGAATAGCACCTCTGGCGTTGGGCTGATCGAGTTCTACGAGGCGCCTTAACCCGCGAGCGTTTCGCAGCAAGCGAGGCGAACAAGGCGAGCAAGCAAGCTGGCGCCAAGGCTACCCTGTAGCCACGCTACAGGGGCAAGGGACCCCGGTCGGCCAGTTCTCGACGGTAAAAATTCAAGCAACGAGTTCCGGATTTCGGGGCCTCGATTCGAGGAAACGGGATGGGGTGATTCCGGGGGCAGGAGTGGCCGGGGCGGGCATGACTCGCTCGTGGCCGAACCGGAGTCCCTCCTCGTTGGACGACGGTAAGCGACCGGCCGGGTGCCTCGTAGCGGCGGGATGAAATTCCCGGTAAGCTCGTCGGACGACGTGACCTGATGCGGCTACGCTAAGGCGGCCCGATTTTATCGGCGTCGCTGCGGGTCAAAACCGACAGGAGAACCGTGGTGCCCCAGATTACCCTGTGCGCCACGGGGCGGATCGCTTGCTGGGCAGAACTCCGGCGAAATGGACTGAAACTCATCCTATCGGCGAACGGTCACTCCGGCGGCGGAATCCATGTCGAGATAGAGCGTCGCCGCCTCATGTTGGCTCAGCAACGACGCGGGGCACGTCGTGCTCCAAGGGCCGTCGAGGGTCGCTTTTACGGCGGCGGCTTTGCCTGGTCCAGGCACATGCACGCTCAAACGCCGGGCATCACGAAAAACCGGCAGGGTGAGCGAAAGAGCGCCAGGCGGGACCTCTACGAGAGTCGGAAAACAGCGATCGTTCACCTGTTGTCGGCGACAGGCGTCGTCGATCGCCACCCGCTTGATCAACACCGGATCGTTGAAATTAGCCACGGGCGGATCTTTGAATGCGAGGTGCCCGTTCTCGCCGATACCCAGGCAGATCAAATCAATCGGAGCCTCCTGCAGCCGTGCCGTGTAGTCGGCGCAGACTTTCTCCCAATCGGCCCGCTCGCCGGGGATCGGATAAAGCTTTGCAATCGAGACGCGCGACAGCAGATGCTCCCCAAGATAGGCGCGGAAACTCCGGGGATCGGTCGCGGCGAGTCAGGCCAACGGGTAGTTGGCGCTGAAAGTCCACGGAACGGCACCCAATTGCTATATGCTCGGTGCGCGGCCGTGAGATAGTATTGCTTCGAATACGTCCTTGTCGGTTCTTTCCATGGTGCCCCCTTCATCTCCTCGGCGAGCAAAAGCTTTGGTAGCAGGCGATCTCGCTGGCCGCCAGATTCTCGCCGAACTGGAGACATGGGAAACACGATCCGCGATGTTCGACCTTTCTCCCCATACCCCCCCCTATGAGATCGTTACTGTGTTGCCTTGCCACGTTCAGCTTTCTTCAGACCGTCCCGGCCTTCTCGGCCGAGACTGACTACTTTCAGATCGAGCCGGGATTCGTCTCGCTCTTCAACGGCCGCGATCTCACGGGCTGGGGTTACCCCGGCGCGCCGGCCCAGAGCTTCGACGGTCTCACAGCCAGTCCTGACGGGCGCTATGAAGCGAAGGACGGCCTGCTCCGGGTGAACGATCGCTTGCCGCGGTTGCAGCAGCAGCTCGCGACGTTGCAATCGCTGCCGGCCAACTGCGTGATCCTGATGGAGTTTCGGCCGATGCAGTGGACCGACGGCGGCGTGTTCGTGCGTGGCACCCAGCTTCAAGTTCGCGATTTTCTCACGGTGGGGCCTTACTACGACCTGCTGCACCACCGCACGCAGGAATGGAACACACTGGAGATTTATATGCAGGGACCCTGGGTCTTTGCCTCCTCCAATGGTGAGGTGCTGGAACCTTCGTTTCGTGTTTCCGCGACCGGCGGGCTTGGCTTCGAAGCTGACCTTGGCGTGATGGACTATCGGCGCATCCGCGTGAAGGAGCTGCCGGCCGGCGGTCCGACGGTGCCCACGGCCATGCCTGCTCCGGCCACCCGGCCCAATCTCGCGGTCCTAGACCGGCCAATCCGCGTGGCAATCTTGGGCGACGAGATTGGCCAGCCATTTCCCGGGGCGACCAACGGAACGACCCCGCGCGGCGGAATTCAGCTGGCGGACGTGTCTGCCCGTCAGTTGGCGGCGGTGAGAGCGATGGCCGCGGCCCCGCAGCGGGCCCTGCAGGATGTGAACGCGGCGCGCGCTGCGGTCGCGACGGCCAGCCTGTCGGCGCCGTCGGAAATCAACTCCCGGGTCGCGGCGCTCGGCGAGGCCGAGCTTGCCCTGGCGAAACAGCGGGCGGATCTGTGGATTTGGCTCCAAGCCTCGCCCCAAAGGCTGAACCCCGCGGCAGTGTCCGCACTGGTTCCGCAGGCCAACCTTCCGCCGCTCACCGGTCGAGGCAGCACCAGTCTCTCCGGAGCCGCGCTGCCAGTGGGTCGCGGAGGCGCTCCCAGCGGTCCGGCTCAGCTGGGTCCGCCGGACAACCTCGCCCCCCGCACGGACTTGGCGAGCAATCTGTCCCGGCAACTCGGGCCGCGCTGGGACGTGCGCAATTTCGCCATTCCCGGCACTACGGTCCAGAAAGGCGGTGACAACTCGGTTTGGGGGCAGCCCGCGCTGACGGCCGCCCTCGATTTCAATCCTGATGTCGTCGTGATTCTGTTCGGCACGAACGATAGCAAGGCCGAGAACTGGCGGGGTGCGGCGGCCTTCGAGGCCGATTACCGCGCGCTGGTGACGACATTCGCCGCCGGCGCGGCGCGGCCGGGGTTTTTCCTGGCCAAGCCGTCGCCGGCCTTCACCGGCGCGGGCGGGGTTGATGAGAAGCTGCTGGCCGGCGACATCTCTGGCCGAATCGAGGCCATCGCCCGTGCCGTCGGCGGCACGGTGGTCGACCTGCACGATGCCCTGAAGGATGCAGCGAACCTCACCCTTGATGGCGTTCATCCCGACGCCGAAGGCGCTTCCCTGATCGCCGCACGGGTGCAGGCGGCCTTGGCGCCCCTCGCCACCGGACGGTGAGAAGTGCGCGCCGTCCGGAGCCTGGCACCTCGCGTCGACGCCGATCGGCGGCCGTCTGAGATTGGCGACGAAGCGAGGCGAGCCTCGCTACAGATTGCCTTGATTATCCTTGATAATTCATTCGTCCTCTCCACGAAACTCGGCTCCCGCACGACCCCACCCGCAAGTCCACTCAAGCGCTGCCGAGATGAAAGCGGTCAGCCTCACCTTCGAACCCTGCATCGGTATTACCCCTCCCCCCTGCTTTCCCATGCCTATAGTCGTATCGGATACTCGTGCCTTATTTCGTTCATGGCGGTTTTTTGCCGTACTCGCTCTGGCCGTCGGCGAGCTCCATGCCCAAGCCCCTGACGGCGGCGGTGCCGCTGGAGGAGGGGGCGGTGGCGCGCGAGGCGGCCGTGGTGGCGGTGCAGCGGCCTCGCCCGACGCGGCGCTCGCCGGTCAGCTTCTTTCCCAAGGCGACAAGGATGCGGACCAAAGGCTGACCAGCGCGGAACTCGGGACGGTGGTGGACGCATGGTTCGACCGGCTGGATCCGGAGAAGACTGGGCGAGTGCGGCAGGATGAATTTCTGCTGCGTTTCGACAGCGCCTCGAATCCGCAGACGGTGGCGGCGGGGCGGGGCGGGCGCGGCGGCGGCGGCACGGGCGGCACGCCGCTCGCGGTCTTCACGGCCTCGGATTTGAATCGCGACGCCGCGATCACGACGGGCGAGTTGAAGGATGGGTTCCAGAGGCGATTTGCCGGATGGGATGGCGACAAGGACGGCAAGCTCACGCTGGCCGAGTTGACCGCGGGGATTGGATCGGTCCTGCCGAAGAACAACCTGAGCGGGTCCACCGGGATTCCGCAGGATCGAATTCCAAACCTGCCTCCGGTACCGCCGTCACCAATCCTCTCGGCAGCGGATTCCGCCGCCACGGTTAAGCTCGAAGCGGGCTTCCGGCTGGAACTGGCCGCGGTAGAGCCGATGATCGAGGATCCGATCATGCTTTCGTTTGACGAGGATGGCCGCGCCTACGTGCTCGAGATGCGCAGCTACATGCTCGATATTGACCGCACGGGGGACCGCGACCCAATCTCCCGGATTTCGCGGCTGGAGGACACGAACGGGGACGGCAAATTCGACAAGTCGACGGTGTTTCTCGACGGGCTGATCCTGCCGCGCGCGATCGCAGCGACGTCCGGTGGTGTGTTCTATGTGAACGACTACCAGCTCTACTTCGCACGTGATGGCGATGGTGACGGCAAGGCCGAGATCAATGTGCTGGTCGATGCGGGGTATGGCCGCGGCAACGTAGAGCACGCACCCAACACGATGTTCCGAGCCATGGACAACTGGTACTACAACGGCGAGTCGCCCACGCGCTACCGGCTGATCAATGGCACGCTGGTCCGGCAGGCGACGGAGTCGCGCGGGCAGTGGGGCATGACGCAGGACAACTACGGCCGGCTGCTCTACAACGTTAACAACAGCCAGCTCCTGGGTGACTTCACGCCGGCCAACTACATGGCCCGGAACGCGCACTACCCGAGCTCGGCCGGATTGAATCTTTTCGTCTCGAACGACCAGCGGGTGTGGCCGGCCCGGATGAGCACCGCGATCAATCGCGGCTATTCGCCGGAGGTCCTCGATCCGAAGACGGGCAAGGCGTTCGTCTTTGCGTCGTCCTGCAGTCCGCTGGTCTATCGCGGGGACAATTTTCCCGCGGAGTTCCTCGGCAACGTCTTTGTCGCCGACGAGGCGCTGAACCTGGTCAAACGGAATCTCCTCTCCGACAAGGATCTCACGCTGACCGCGAAGTTCCCGTACGAGGACCGCGAGTTCCTGGCGGCAACCGACGAGCGGTTTCGTCCGGTCAATCTCTACAACGGACCCGACGGCACGCTGTGGTTTGTCGATCTCTACCGCGGCATTGCCCAGTACGGGCAGTTCATGACGGCCTATCTGCGGGCGGAGACGCTGTCGCGCGAACTGGAAAAGGGTATTCACTACGGACGGATCTACCGCGTGGTTTCCAATGCGAAACAGCCGTCCGCGCTGCAGCATTTCGCGGACAAGTCGCCGGCCGCGCTGGTGGCCCGGCTCTCGGATGCCAACGGCTGGGTGCGCGATACGGCGCAGCGGCTGCTCGTCGAGTCCGGTAACCGGTCGGTCGCGCCGGCGCTGGTCCAGGTCGTGCAAAGCAGCATCAATCCGCTCGCGCGAATCCACGCACTTTGGACGCTCGAGGGATTGTTTGCGGAGCTGACCGCCGAGGCCGCAACGACCGGCACGCTGATCAAGCTCTACCAGGCCGACGCGAAGTTCAGCGCGGGTCCGACCACGATTCCCGCCGACGTGCTGAACGCCTGCCTGAGGGCCGTGGCCGATGCCGACCCGAAAGTCCAGGTCGCCGCTCTTCGCGTCACGGAATCGCTAACCTCCCGGAATCCCGCCGGCCAGCGCGCGCTGGTCCAGGCCCTCGCTGCGATGGGTCCCGGGACGGCGGACGAAACGCTCTTCCAGGCCGCCCTCACCGCCGGGAATCTTCCGAAGCCGGACGCCGTTGCGCCGCTCGCCAAACTCGCGACCCAGGGGGCGGGAGCCTTCATGGTGCGCGAGGCCGTGATGACCTCACTGCAGGCTTCAGAGCTGCAATTTCTCCAGGCGCTTGTCGCCGATCCGCAATGGACGACATCTCAGCCTGGGCGGCCCGCGCTGCTGCAATCGCTGGCGAGGGCAATCGTGAGGGAAAATGTCCCGGAAAAGGTCGAGGCTCTCCGCACGCTCGCGGCCGGCGATCGCACGGAGTGGCGGTCACGCAGTCTACTGGCCGCCATCGGGCCGGGAACTGGAACCACGGCGCCCGTCGCCGCGGTCGCACGAGCCCTGACCCCGGCCGAGACCGCGCTGGTTTCCTCCGGTGCGACGGTTTACCAGCAGATATGCACCGCTTGCCATGGCGCTAACGGTCAGGGCACCGTCCCTCTCGGCCCACCGCTCGCGAGTTCGGAGTGGGTCACCGGGTCCGAAAGCCGGCTGATCCGAATTGTGCTGCAGGGCGTATCCGGCCCGATCTCAGTGAATGGAACCACGTATCAGCCGCCGAACATTCAGCCGGAGATGCCGGGGCTGGCGGCGGGTCTGAACGACGACCAGATTGCCGGGGTGCTGAGTTACATCCGTCGCTCCTGGGGTCACACGGCCGCACCTCTCACTCCCGCCCAAGTCGCTGCCGTGCGCAGCGAGACTCGCGAACTCACCCGTCCGTGGGCCCCCGCCGCACTTCTCGAAATCAGATAGCCATCCGCGTCGCCCGGGCGGCCGGGCAGGGTCCATCGCCGCGATAATTCGCGACCTTGGTCCACCGGGTTGCCACCCTTCCTCTTTTCCATGGAAAACCTAAAAAACAAAGTTGTGCTCGTCGTCGGAGGTGGCTCCGGCATCGGGCTGGGCATCGGGCTAGCCTTCGCCCGCGAAGGCTGCCGCGTCGTGCTTGCCGCGCGCACCGCGGCGTCGCTCGAAGCGGCGAAAAAGCTGCCCGAGGTTGGCGCCGCACTGCTGACGAAAACCTGCGACGCCACCAACCGTGCCGAGGTGGGCGAACTGGTGGCCTGGGTCACCGCCAACGCGGGTCCGATCGATGTCCTGGTTTACAGCGCAGGTGTGAACGTGGCGAAGCGCACCTTCGCCGAGATCGACCCCGCGGAGTTCGACCGCGTCACGTCGATCAACGCCACGGGTGCGTTCAACTCCATGCACGCCGTCCTTCCCGGCATGCGCGCGCGCAAGGCTGGACGCATCTTCAACGTCGTCTCCCTCGGGGGGGTCCGCGTGCTTCAGCTCGCGGGGCTGCCTTACACGGCGTCGAAATTCGCCCAGGCCGCGGTCGGCACATTTGCCAACCTCGAGTCGCTGCCGGATGGCGTTTCCGTGACCAATATTCATCCCGGGGAGACCGTGACGCCCCTGCTCGACAAACGGCCGGTCCCACCCCCCGCCGAACAACGGGCCCGCATGCTGCAGCCGGAAGATATCGCCGCGATGGTGATTGCGGTCGCGAAGCTTCCTCCGCGTGCCACCGTGCCGGAGATTGTCATCACCCCGCGGCACATGCCGTTGAACTGATCCCGTGCTGATCCCGCCGCCCTTTTCCACGCCACATATCCATCCATGAAGCTCATCCGCTTTGGTCCGCCCGGCCAGGAAAGGCCCGGCGTCATTTTCCCCGACGGCAGTTGGCGCGATGCCAGTGCCTTCACGCCCGACTACACCGGGGAGTTTTTCGGCACCGATGGCCCGGCCCGGCTCGCGCGCTGGGTGGCCCAGCAGGGTTCGGCCCTGCCGGCAATCCCGCCATCCACCCGCCTCGGCTCCCCGGTCCCCCGGCCGACCAAGATCGTCTGCATCGGCCTGAACTTCACCGATCACGCCAAGGAGTCCGGCATGGCGATCCCGACCGAGCCCATCCTCTTCTTCAAGTCGACCTCGGCCCTGACCGGCCCGAACGACGGGCTCGAACTCCCCCGCGGCAGCGTCAAGACCGACTGGGAGATCGAGCTGGCGGTCATCGTCGGGAAGCAGGTCCGCTACGTCTCGGAAGCGGAGGCCCCCAGCCATGTCGCCGGTTATTGCCTGCACAACGACTACTCCGAGCGGGCCTTCCAGCTCGAGCGCGGCGGGCAGTGGGTCAAGGGCAAGAGCTGCGACACCTTCGCGCCGCTCGGGCCCTTCCTCGCGACCCCCGATGAGATTGCCGACGTGAACGCGCTCCGGATGTGGCTCAAGGTAAACGGCCAGACCAAGCAGGACGGCACCACCGCCAACCTCGCCTTCAAGGTCCCATTTCTCATCAGTTACATCAGCCAGTTCATGACGCTCGAACCGGGCGACGTTATCTCGACCGGCACTCCCGCCGGCGTCGGCCTCGGCTTCAAACCACCGCAATATCTGAAAGCCGGCGACGTCGTGGAACTCGGCATCGCCGGCCTCGGCGAACAACGGCAGGTCGTCCGTCCGGCAACCTAGCCCTTTACCCCTCATGCAATCATTCCCGACAGCTGTACCCACGCGAGCTCGCTACACGGTGGTGGTCTTTGCGATCTTGCTCGCCATCATCCAGTACATCGATCGGGTCGCGATCTCCCAAGCGGCGCCCTTCATTTCCAAGGATCTGTCGCTCTCGAAGGAGCAGATGAGCTATATCTTCTCGGCGTTCACCCTGGCTTACGCCCTCTTTGAGATCCCGACCGGGTATTGGGGCGATCGCATCGGGGCGAAAAAGGTGCTGATCCGGGTGGTCCTCTGGTGGTCGGCCTTCACGGCGTTGACGGGCATGGCCTGGAGCTATGCTTCGCTGTGGGTGATTCGCTTTCTCTTCGGCGCCGGCGAGGCAGGATGTTTTCCGAACCTGGCGAATGCCTTCAAACGCTGGCTGCCCAAGGAGGATCGGTCGCGAGCCAAGGGGATCCTGTGGATGTGTGCGCGCTGGGGTGGAGCGGCGGGGCCGGTGCTGTTTTTCTATCTGCAGCAGTACATGAATTGGCGGACCACCTTTTATGTCTTTTCGGGACTCGGCGTTGTCTGGGCGGCGATTTTTTACGTCTGGTATCGCGACAACCCCCGGGAGCACCCGTCGGTCAATGCGGCGGAAGCGGCCCTGCTCCCGGCCGATGAGTCGGCCAGCGCGCAATCGCGGATGCCGTGGGGTAAGCTCGTCCGCTCTCGCACCGCGTGGTGCCTGTGCGGACAGTATGCCGCGATCGCCTATGGCTGGTATTTTTTCGTGACCTGGTTCCCGACTTACCTGCTGGAGGAGCTTAAGTTCAACATCAAGACGAGCGCATGGCTGGCCGGCGCGCCGCTGCTCTTGGGCGGATGCGGTTGCTTCCTCGCCGGCTGGATCACGCCGGCGCTCAACCGCTGGCTGGGCAGCGCCAGCAACACCCGGCGTTATCTGGGCGCCGGCGGATTGTTCGTGGGGGCGGTGTTGCTGCTCGTGTCGACGCAGCTGTCGAATCCCTACCTCGCGGTTGCCGCGATTGCACTCACGAGCTTCTCCAACGATCTCGCCATGCCCGGGGCGTGGACGGCCTGTATGGAGTTCGGCGGCAAGTACGTGGGCACGATGGGTGGGGCGATGAACATGATGGGAAATCTCGGGGGATTCCTCTCGCCGATTATCCTCGCCCGAGTGGTGACGCCGGGCAACTGGGCGCCGGCCTTTTACATCACTTCGGCCGTGGCGGTCCTCGGAGCGATCTGCTGGCTGCTGGTCGATACCTCCACTTCGCTTGAAGAACAGGTGAAAGACTGAACACTGGGGCATGTCCACGCCCGCTGATCGCCACCCAACCGGTTCCCCAGATCCGTCGTCGCGCGCCGCCCGCAAGCCGGAATGCGCGCTCGTCCAGGCCGGTGACACCCTGGATGGCGCGGCCGAGATCTACGAGATCAAGACCCACGCGAGCGGTGCGGCCGGCAGCCTGCCGCTGACCGTGGAGATGCTCCGCGACCGCCCCAGCGGGGATATTTTCGGTCTCTCGCAGAACGCGGGCATGGGTTGGAACCCGTCCGAGGTGGGTCGCCGTCAGTTTCTGATCCTCAGCACCCAAGGGGGCCTGCGCGCGCCGGATGGGCGTCCGATCGCCCTCGGGTATCACACCGGCCACTGGGAGATCGGCCTGCTGGTGCAGGCGGCCGCGGAGGAATTCCGGCGGCTGCAGACCCTGCCGTTCGCCGCGTACTGCTCCGATCCGTGCGACGGGCGGACGCAGGGCACGACGGGGATGTTCGACAGCCTCCCGTATCGCAACGACGCCGCGATCATTTTCCGCCGCCTGGCCCGGTCGCTGCCCCAACGCGTGGGCGTGCTCGGGATCGCGACGTGCGACAAGGGACTGCCCGCGATGCTGATCGCCCTGGCCGGACTCCGCGATCTGCCCGGCGTGATTGTGCCGGGCGGAGTGACGCTCCCGCCGACGGTCGGCGAGGATGCGGGCGCTGTGCAGACGCTTGGCCTGCGTTTCTCCCAGGGAACGGTCACCCTGTCGGAAGCCGCTGACCTGGGCTGCCGGGCCTGTGCGACCCCGGGCGGTGGTTGTCAATTTCTCGGCACGGCGGCGACCGCCCAGGTGGTCGGCGAGGCGCTCGGGGTTTCGCTGCCGCATTCCGCGCTCGCCCCCTCCGGCCAGCCGGTGTGGCTCGACCTGGCCCGCCGCTCGGCGCGCGCGCTGCACCTGCTGGCCGAACGCAAGTTCGCGATGCGCGACATCGTGACCCCGGCCAGCATCCGCAATGCGATGGTCGTGCACGCGGCGTTTGGCGGCTCGACGAATCTGCTCCTGCACATCCCCGCGATCGCGCACGCGGCCGGGATCCCGCTGCCGACGGTGGAGGATTGGATCGAGGTCAACCGGAAGGTTCCGCGGCTCGTGAGCGTGCTGCCCAACGGGCCGGTGCATCACCCCACGGTGCGCGTCTTCCTGGCCGGCGGCGTGCCGGAGGTCATGCTGCACCTCCGCCGCCTCGGCCTGCTCGATACCACCGCGCTGACGGTCACGGGCCAAACGCTCGGCGAGAATCTCGACGCGTGGGAAGCATCAGAACGTCGCGGGCGTTTCCGGGACCTGCTGCGCTCGCTCGATGGGGTCGAGGCGGACGACGTGATCATGGCGCCGGAACGGGCGAAGGCCCGCGGGCTCACGAGCACGCTGATTTTCCCCCGGGGCAACCTGGCCCCGGAGGGCTCGGTCGTGAAGGCGACGGCGATCGATCCCTCCGTCGTGGACGCGGACGGGGTGTATCGAAAGGAAGGCCCGGCGCGTGTTTTTGCGAGCGAACCCGCGGCGATGGCGGCGATCAAGCAGGGGCGGATCCAGGCGGGCGACGTGCTGGTGCTCGCCGGCGTGGGACCGCTCGGCACGGGCATGGAGGAGACCTACCAGGTCACAAGCGCGTTGAAGAACGTGCCCCACGGCAAACACGTGGCGTTGCTGACGGACGCGCGGTTCTCTGGCGTGTCGACGGGCGCCTGCATCGGGCATGTCGGACCGGAGGGCCTGGCGGGTGGACCGATCGGCAAGCTGGCCGACGGCGACACCATCCGCATTGAACTGGATCGCGTGGCGATGTGCGGGACGATCGATTTGGTCGGCGAAGGCGACCGGCGCTTCTCCCCGGAGGAAGGCGCCCGCGTGCTGGCCCTGCGGGCGACGCGGGCCGACCTGGCGCCGCACAAGGCGCTGCCGGAGGACACCCGGTTGTGGGCGGCACTGCAGGAGGTGAGCGGCGGAACCTGGGGCGGGTGCGTGTACGATCCGGATCGAATCATCGCGGCGCTCAAGGCGGGCCGCGCGGCGCTGGCTGCGACCCGCCCGGCTCTGCCGCCCGAGAACGCCTAACGCTTAACGTTTAAATTTTAACGCTTAACTCCGAAAAATTTAGCGTTCAGCGTTCAAGAAATCCTATGTTTTCCCTCATTGATAAAGTTGCCCTCGTCACGGGTGCCGGCTCCGGAATTGGAGCGGCCATCGCTGAGGCATTCGCGACCGCAGGGGCACAAGTGTTCGTCGCGGACCGCGACGAAGCGGGCGCGCAGGCAACCAGCGCCCGGATTGGCGCCGCGGGCGGCAAGGCGCAGGCGCTCAAGTTGGACATCACGAGCGACGCAGACATCGCGGCGGCCCGGGCGGCGATCGGGAAGCCGCTCGATATTCTCGTGAACAACGCGGGAGTCGGTGCGGTCGGGACGATCCTGACCACCTCGACGGCCGATCTGCACCGGCTGCTGGAGGTGAATGTCACGGGGACTTTCCTGGTCACCAAGGCGTTCCTGCCGCCGATGCTGGAGCGGAAGCGGGGGAGCGTGATCAGCCTGGCGTCCATCGGGGGACTGGTCGGGATTCGGGACCGCTTTGCCTACACCACGTCGAAGTTTGCGATCGTGGGGATGACGAAGGCGCTCGCGCTCGATCACTCTGCGTCGGGGGTGCGCTTCAATGCGATCTGCCCCTGCCGGGTGGAAACGCCGTTCGTGGCCAAGCGCCTGGCGGAATACCCCGATCCCGTGGCGGCGCGGCGCGACATGGAGAGCACCCAGCTGGCGGGCCGCATGGCGCGGCCCGACGAGATCGCGGCGGCCGCACTTTACCTCGCGAGCGATGAGGCGGCGATGGTCACCGGAAGCTCGTTCGTGATCGACAGCGGCTGGAGTGCGGGGAGGTAAGATGGCCGGCAACAACCCCCTCTTCGACCTCACCGGGCGCATCGCGCTGGTCACCGGCTCGAGCCAGGGCATCGGTCTGGCGCTCGCGCGCGGGCTCGGCCAGGCGGGCGCGTCGCTCGTGCTCAATGGGCGCGACGAAGGAAAGCTGGCGGCGGCGGCGGACCGGTTGCGCGGGGAGGGGCTCCGCGTCAGCACAGCGGCCTTTGACGTGACTCAGGGCGCGGCCGCGGAGCAGGCGATCGCGCGGGTGGAGGCGGAAGTGGGGCCGATCGGAATCCTAGTGAACAATGCGGGCATTCAACGCCGCTCACCTCTGGAGGAAATGTCCGAGACGCAATGGCGGGAGGTGATTGAGACCAACCTGACTAGCGCGTTCATCGTTACCCGCCAGGTCGCACCGCGGATGATTGCGCGCCGCGCCGGAAAAATCATCAACACGTGTTCCGTCATGAGCGAAGTGTGCCGTCCGACGACCGGGAACTATGCGGCGGCGAAAGGCGGTCTGAAGATGCTGACGCGCGCGATGGCGACGGAATGGGCGAGGCACAACCTCCAGATCAACGGCATCGGGCCCGGTTATTTCGAAACCGAACTGACGAAACCGCTGATGGAGAACCCGAAGTTCAACGATTGGATCTGCGCGCGGACCCCGGCGGGACGATGGGGCAAGCTCGAGGAGCTCGTCGGCGCGGCCGTGTTCCTGGCGTCTCCGGCCTCCAACTATGTTAACGGCCAGATTATCTACGTCGACGGCGGTCTGCTCGCGGCGATCTGAGGGGTTTCAGGTTGCGTCATCCGTCCGTCGGTCCATTTTCCTGCCTGCTTACCCACCCCAGTCAATTAGCCCTAACCCTCGGGAGTCATGATATGAGAAACCGCATCGCACAAATCCTTGGAATGTCCGTTATGATCGCTGTCACGCTCGTCGCGCAGCAGCAGCCCGCGGCGCCCGCCCCAGGGCCGGCGACCGCACCGGCTCCAGCCGCCCGCGGTGGACGCGGTGGTGGTGGTGGCGGAGCCCCGGCGGTGGCGAATCTGAATGGAATGCGCATCTTCATCCGCGCGGGGCTGAAGTCCCATGCCGAAGGCCAGCATGATTACCCGCAGTTCCTGGCGGACTGGAGTAAACTCCTGACCGATCGCGGCGCGCGGGTCAGCGGCGGGCTTGAAATGCCGAGCGCGAAACAGCTGGCCGCGACGGATGTCGTTGTCTTTTATAAGGGCGACGCCGGCTACATGACGGATGAGGAGAAGGCGGACTTTGACGCGTACATCAAACGCGGCGGCGGAGTCGTCAGCTTGCACGACGCGCTGTGCGGTCCCGACCCCGTTTACTTCGCGAGCATCTTCGGCGGGGCCAAGAAGCACGGCGAACAGAATTTCTCCCAAGGCGATATGAAATACACCATCACCGACAAGGCCGATCCCATCATGCAGGGGATGTCGGACTTCATCCTGCCGAGGGACGAGGCCTTCAAGCTGATGACTTGGGCGCCTACCGGGTTGAAGGTCCTTGCCACGGTGCCAATGCCGACCGGCGCGGCCGAAGTCATCCCGCAGATCTGGTCGTACGAGCACACCGTGACCGGCGGGCAGCCGGCGCGCTCGTTCGTCTGGATGCAGGGCCATCTCTACGCCAATTTCAACGATCCGGTGATCAAGGAGATGCTCCTGCGCGGCATTTCCTGGGCCGCCAAGAAGCCGATCGACACCCTGGCCAAGTCCGTGGCGCGTCAGGGCGGCCGAGGTGTCGGCGGCTCCGACATCGTCGTACCCGCCCCGTAATCGCTCTGGGAGGATATGGTTTGCTCCTGCTTCGCTCCTGCGAGCTAAGCAGGGTAGGCCGTGGTGTTTCAAATTACCTCCTTAGCCCCTTCGGACCGTCCCTTTTCCGTCTGTCCGTCAATCCCGACCGCCGTAGTCACCCATGAAAATCCGTACGCTCGTGCTAGCGGCGCTTGCCGCTCTCCCCGTCTTCGGCCTCGCGGCCGAACCCAAGCGCGTCCTGGTCGTCGGCGCCTCCGTAGGCTTCCGGCACGGCTCGATCCCCAACACGGAGAAGCTGCTTCGGGACCTCGCGGCCAAGTCCAATGGCGAGTTCACGGTCACGATGATGTCGGACGCACCCGACTATCCGTTCCCCCGCGTGCAGTCCCCGCTGGGTACGACCGGCACAAATGGCGGTCTCGGCGCACCCACGGGATTCCCCGGCACCATCCCGGGAGCGAGCGCTGAACTGCAGGCCGCCATCGGCAACGCCGCCGGCCCCCGCATGCCTGCCCTGGGCACGGTCACCGCGACGGCGCACACCGCCCTCGTGGAAGCCAGCTTCAGGACCCCATCCCAAATTGGGGCCCTGGCTTCCGCCTTGGCCACCGCCGAAACCAGCTTGGCGATGGCGCGGGCCGACGCCCTCTCACGCCTGCAGGCGTCCGCCAACCGGATCACCCCCGCCCAAATCCAAAACCTCGCCGGCAACTTTCCTCCGGCCGCGGGCCGCGGCGGAGCGAATCAAAACCAGGTCCTCGCCGGGATCTTCCAGACCTTCATGGGACCCGAGGCGCTCAAGAACTACGACGCCATCGTGTTCGTCAGCACCACCGGCAACCTGCCCATACCGGACGAAAAAGCATTCCTCGACTGGGTGGCGGCCGGTCATCCCGTGATTGCGCTGCATGCCTCCATGGACCGGGGTGCCGCCACGTCGGATGCGCAGATGGAGATGCTCGGCGGCGGTGCCCGGTTTGCGGGCCATCCAGGCAACGGCAACCTCCCCCGGAAGATCTACAAGGTTGATGCCACGCACCCGGCCACGAAGGACTGGCCGGACGGGGTCGCCATCGTCGACGAGTACTACCAGTTCTACCATATGGGCCCCAGCGGCCGCACCCCCGGGGTCGACTGGAGCAAGGTGCATTCGCTGCTCGACATGGACTTCGAAGGCACGCGGATGCCGGTGGCTTGGACGAAAATGCACGGCAACGGCCGCGTCTTCTATACCTCGCTGGGTCACCGCGATGACGTGGTCCTCCCCTTCGTCAACAACCTCGACTACGGCTACGAGCGCGAAAACGGCAACTGGATCGCACTCGCCTACCAGAAGCACCTGCTCGAAGGCATCCGCTGGGCGCTCGGTTTCACCGAGGGCGACAGGACCCTCGGCAACCATCCGAAATAAGCGGGGTCGATAGCTTGCTCTTCCGCCGCACCCAACGTTCGGTACTGTCCTGATTTCCGGTAGGGCGGCGACTCCGCTCGCCGCCGGCAATGCCTCCGGCTCCGCATCAACTCGCAGGAAGCCATGGCGCGGAACGGAGTCCGCGCCCTACCGAAATCAGGACACAACCAAACGTTCAGGGACAGATCCGAGGTGCAATGCGCAGTTCCGACTGCCGTCCAAAATGGCGCAGCGATTTTGGCTTCTAGCAGCGCGAGGACGAAGCCCGACACGCTGCTAGATCGTGTGCGTCACTTGATCAGCGACCAGGGGAGGGAAGTCATGTAGACCGATTCGACCTTGAGGTTGATCGGTCCGTCCTTCTCGGTCTCGGCCCAGATTTTGATCTTTTCAGGGTCCACCTTGAACGCCGCCCAGTTTTTGTCTGCGGCCTCGCGACTGGAATGGGCCAGGATGTAGATGAGCGTGTTAGCTGAATTCGGCGCGTCGCTCGGCGTCCAGAAACCAACCACCTCCATGTTATGCTTTTTGAAGAGCGCGAGGATCGACTGCTGGAACCGCGCTTTCATGGCTTCAAACTTTCCCGGGTTCGCCGTGTAGGTGCGAAGCTCGAACACCCGGCCGGCCGGCATGGTGGGTTGCGCTGAGGCTGCGTGGCTGGTCATGAGGGGCAGACAGACCGCGACGAGGAGGATGCCCGCGATACCGATTTTGATGAGAACGTTTTTCATGGGGATTTGAGTTGAGGTGAAGGATGAAAATCAGCCGCGCCCGGCATAGGGCATCTTGGTCGCCATCACGGTCACGAAAGGCACGTTCACGTCCAGCGGCAAGCCCGCCATGTACACCACCGCACGGGCCACGTGTTCGGGATCGATGGTCGGCTCCACCGCGAGCGAGCCATCCGCCTGCGGCACGCCCTGCGCCATCTTGGAGGTCAGGACGGTCGCGGCGTTGCCGATGTCAATCTGGCCGCAGGCGATGTCATGTTTGCGCCCATCCAGCGAGGTGCTCTTGGTGAGCCCGGTGATCGCATGCTTCGAGGCCGTGTAGGCGGCGGTATTCGGCCGGGGCACGTGCGCCGAGATCGAGCCGTTGTTGATGATGCGGCCGCCGCGGGGCTGCTGGTTCTTCATGATCCGGAACGCCTCCCGGGTGCAGAGAAAGGCGCCGGTCAGGATCGTGTCGACGACGGCTTTCCAATTCTCGATGGCCAGATCCTCCAGGGGGACACCCGGTGCCACGGTCCCGGCGTTGTTGAATAGGAGGTCAACCCGGCCAAACCTCTCCACGGTTTTCGCAAACAGGTTCTGCACCGACTCCGCCTGGGTCACGTCCGTCGGCACGACCAGCGTTCGCGCCTGCGCCGCACCCGCGGCGGCGGCAGTGGCCGCCAAGGAATCGGCCCGCCGGCCCGCCAGGGCCACGGCATATCCCTCCTGCAGCAGGGCGAGCGCGACGCTTCTGCCGATGCCCGATCCGGCGCCAGTGACGATTGCGATGCGTGGATTTGAATTCATGGGGATGGGATTATACAATGGGAGACGGAAACAATTTTCTCGTCGGCAAGCTTGGGCAAGTCCAAAGGTAGTCGGCGCCCCAGTCTGTCCTGAAGGAAATCCAGCCCGGGGAATTCCTCCCTTTGCAGGTCAGACAATCAACCCCAAATACAGGTCTTGAGCTTATGAAGCCTTACGTCCGCCTCGGAATACCCTTGATCGCCGCCGCGCTTTTGTTCGGTTTCGCCACCTCCATGGGTCAACCTGCCCCCGGCGGAGCCGCCGCCCCGGTTGCCGCCCCAGCCGGTGGAGCCGCGCGGGGTGGCGGTGCAGCTGGCGGAGCCGCGCGCGGTGGTGGCCCTCTGGGTGGCCCCGTGGGTGCCATCAACGCCACCGCTGCGTCGCTCTTTACGGCGAGCTGTGCCGGCTGCCATGGCACCGGCTTGGAAGGCGCCCGGGCAAAGAGCCTCTTCAATAAGGATTGGCTGGGGACGGTCGACGACGCCCGCATCACTAATGCGATCAAGAATGGTGTGCCCAATACCGAGATGGTGGCGTGGTCGCAGTACACAGACGAGCAGGTCTGGCAGCTGGTGACCTACATCCGGCAGGCGACGGCCACGGCCAATCCGCGGCCGCCCTACAACGACACGCCGGACGGCCTGGTGATCAAATCGGAGAAACAGACTTTCAAGGTGGAGGTCCTGTCCACGGATCTCTTCACGCCGTGGGGGCTGGCATTTTTGCCCGACGGCCGGTTGCTGGTCACTGAGCGCAAAGGCACGATCCGGATTCTCGACAAGAACAACGTCCTCTCCGCCCCGTTGAAGAACACGCCGACGCCGCACGTGCAGCAGGACGGCGGCTTCCTCGACATCGAGGTCCACCCGAACTACGCGCAAAACGGCTGGATTTACCTGGCGTATTCCGAAGTCGAGCCCCTGCAGGCGAAGGTCGCGCCGCAGGCAAACGCGGTGGCCACCGCGCGGACCGCCCTCGCCGCCGCCACCTTTACCGTGCCGCTGAACGACGCGGCCGTCAGGCAGGCCGTTGACGCGCTCGGCAACGCCGACCTCGCCCTGGCCCGCGCCCGCGCCGACGCATTTGCCGCGATGCAGGCAGGCCAGGGAAGGCTGAGTGCCGCCCAGTTGCCAGGCTATATCACAATGAACTCCGCGCCCGCGGCCGGCCAGCCACCCTCGCTGACGGTCTGGGTCCGCGGCAAGATCAACGCGGCCAACGAGTGGACCAGCCAGGAAACCGTGGCGCGTTTTCCGGGGAACCTGTACACCAACTCCGGCACTCACTTCGGTTCACGATTCCTCTTCGACACGACCGGACATCTCTTCTTCACGATCGGCGAGCGCGGCCAGGTAACCAACGCGCAGGATCTCTCAATCCCGCTCGGCAAGGTTCATCGGATCAACGACGACGGCACCATTCCCCGCGACAATCCGTTTGTGAATACGCCCGGTGCCATTGCGTCGATTTGGACCTATGGTCACCGCAACCCTCAAGGGCTGGCGTGGGAGCCCGGAACGGGAACCCTCTGGGAGACCGAGCACGGTCCGACCAACGGCGATGAGGTCAACATCCTCGTCAAGGGCCACAACTACGGCTGGGGTGTCGTCACCAAGGGCTCGCAGGGCGGCATCACGAAGACTTCCGAACCGGGCATGGACGATCCGATCGTCTACTACATACCCACGCTGGCGCCGGCCGGCATCACGTTCTACACGGCCAACCGCTATCCCAACTGGCGCAACACGAGCCTATTCGTCGGTGGACTGGCCGGCCAGCGCCTGATGCGGCTCGAAGTGGCAAACGGGAAGGTCACCCATCAGGAGGAGATCTTCAACACCCTCGGCCGCGTGCGCGACATCGCCATCGGCCCCGACGGCTTGTTCTATATCGCGCTGCAGAGCCCGGGTCCGCAGCTGGCGGCCGATACCGCGGGCAAACTGATACGGCTGCAACCGCAGTAATCCCGATGAAGGATTTCAAATTTCAAATTTCAGATTTGAGGATGGGCCTCGCCGCGGCGTTCGTGCTGGTGCTGGCCGCCGCGGCGAGCGCCCAGCCATACTCCGCGGTCAGGACCGGGAATGTCATTGAGCTGAAGGATGCCCGGGCGGAGATGGTCGTACCGGTCGTCATCAACGTGGGCCGGCCATGGCGGATCCAGGTGAAGGGCAAGGATCTGGTCAGACCCGGGGCCTCGGCCGAGGCGTTTGAAAACGCTCCCGGCCTGAACGGCATGCCGCTGCTCGCCCCGTTTGCGAATCGTATCGACCAGACCGCCTTCTACGCCAACGGCAAGAAGTACAATTTCGACGTGGAGTTGGGCAACGTCCGAGGCCCGATTCCCAGCACCGGCTTTGTTGGCGGCTACAAGGGATGGGAACTCGTGGATTCCAAGGCCGACGCGACGGGCGCGTGGGCGATGTGCAAGCTGGATTTCTACAAGAACCCGGCGTTCATGAAGCAGTTCCCGTTCGCGCACACGATCACGATCACCTACCGCGTGGCGAACGGCACACTGGAGGTCAGGACCCGGCTCGACAATCTGAGTTCGGATCCGATGCCGGTGGTGATCGGTTATCACCCAATCTACGAGTTGCCCGAAGGCAACCGCGACGACTGGACCGTGTCGCTGGATGCGAAGACGCACTGGATCGAGATCCCTGAACGGCTGCCGACCGGCGAGACGCAGCCGATCGAGAACTTCTTCGGTTCGGACCGCACGGCGATCCAGCTCAAGAAATACGGTTTGATCGACGATGTGTTCACCGACCTTGTCCGGGATGAGAATGGCCGTGCGACCATGAAGCTCATGTACAACGGCAAGGAACTGCACGCAATCCTCGGGCCGAAGTACAAGACTGTGCTGGCCTGGTCCACCGCGTTGCCGGCGGGTGGCGGTGGTGGGCGGGGAGGCGGGGGTGGCGGTGCTCGCGGTGGCGCCGGTGGACGGGGCGGCGGCGCGGCGCCGGCGGCTTCCGGTCCATTTCCCGTCGATCCGGCCAACGGCACCAAGGTCGCGCCGCCGGCCGTTCCGCGGGCCGAGGGCGCCCCGGCGCCCACGACCAAGGGCTTCATTGCCTTTGAACCGATGGTCGCAATCACCAATGCCCTGAATCTTTCCCAAACGGGAGTTTACAAGGAATTGCAGAGCGTTCCCCCAGGCGGTTCCTGGGAAGAAAGCTTTTGGATCACAACGAAAGGGTACTGACTAAATATGAACACGACTCGACTTCTGATTGCCGGCTTGGTTTTCGCCTCAGCTTGGCCGCTCGCTTCTCTCGCGCAACCGGCCGCGGCGCCCGCTCCGCTGGTCCCGCTGAACGCGCCGCAGTTTGCGGCCGTCTCGGCAATGAACGCCGCACTCGCGCCCCTCAATCAGGCGCTGACCACCGCCCGGGACGCCCTGACCGCGGTCTCCCTCACGCTGCCGGCCAATGCCCAGGATATCAGTGCGAAGGCGGATGCCGTCGCGCGCGCTGACCTCGCCATTGCCAACGCGCGCGCCGCCGCGATGCCACAGTTTCAATCGGGGACCAACCGGTTGAGCGCGGCGCAGATCCAGAACCTGCTTACACCCGCCGGCCGCGGCGGCCGCGGCGGCGCGCCGGCGCCTCTGCCCCCGACCGTCTCACCTGGTGCCGTCGTCGAAAAGCTCGCGACCCTGCCGCGCGAAACGTACACGGTCGGCATGCCCTTCACCGAGGGCGCCACCAGCGCGCCCAACGGTGACGTTTATTTCGTCGAGCAGAACAGCAGCAAGATCATGAAGTGGAGCGTGGCCGACAAAGCCCTGTCGGTGTTCATGCATCCGGCCGGCTACGCCAACGGCATGTCTTTCGACTACAAGGGCAACCTGATCGTCTGTGCGGATGAACGGAATGAGCTTTGGTCGGTTTCGTTGACCGAAAAAGAGACCATTCCATATCCCGCACCCCTTAATCCCGCGGGGGGCGATCCGGATCGCCCGGCGACGCTCACGCGGCCGAAAGTCACCTTACTGATGAACGGCAGTTACAACGGGAAGCTGCTCGGCGGCCCGAATGATGTCTGGTGCGCGCCCAACGGTGACATCTATTTCACTGACCCGCATTACGGGCGCAGTTGGTGGAATCCCGCAAACCGGCCGACCGAGCAGGATCAGCGCACCGTATATTTCCTTTCCGCGGACCGAAAGACCTTCAAGCGCGCTGTCCCCGACTTCAACAACGTCGCCGGCGTGGCGGGCATGCCGAACGGCATCATCGGCACGAAGGACGGAAAAACCCTCTATGTCGCCAACATCAATGGCGGGGAAACCTACGGCTACGATATTCAGCCCGACGGATCGCTCACCAACAAGCGCGTGGTCTGTCATTCCGGTTCCGACGGCATGACCCTCGACGATCAGGGCAACCTGTATATGAGCAGCGGCGGTGTCTCCGTGTATAGCACGAAGACCGGCCAGCTGATCGGCGTCATTCCCGTGCCCGAAGGCCCTGCGAACGTGGCTTTCGGCGGCCCGGACCACAAGACCCTCTACATCACCGCCCGCACTGGATTCTACTCCATCCCGACCAACGTCAGGGGAGAGAACCCTGGGAAATAGGCCCGGCCTGACAAGCCCGCGAGAAAGCAGCGCCGCCTCATCGCGCGGGGCGGCGCTCCTTTGCATCGGCCCGGCGGCCGCACCCGCCGCAATGACGCGCTTGCTTCGGCTGTTTCCCTCCGCTCCACCAGTACATGATGACGGACCGATCCGCCGCTGACCTTGCCGGCTTGGCCGCGCGCTTGGACGGACCGCTGCACACGGGCCGGTTGATGCGCACGCTCTACGCCACCGACGCCTCCGAGTACCAGGAGATGCCGCTGGCTGTCGCGCTGCCTCACACCGAATCGGACGTTAGGGAACTGGTGCGCTTCGCCGCGCAGGGCCGCATCGGCCTCATCCCGCGCGGTGCGGGCACCTCGCTGGCCGGGCAAGTCGTGGGCAGTGGCATCGTGGTCGACCTCGGTCGTCACCTGAACGGCATCCTCGCCATCGACGCCGCCGGTCGACGGGTACACGTGCAGCCGGGTGTCGTGCGCAACGAGCTCAACCGCGCGCTGCAGCCGCACGGGCTGTTCTTCACGCCCGAAACCTCCACGGCCAATCGGGCGATGGTCGGCGGCATGGTGGGTAACAACTCCTGCGGCGCGAATTCCATCGTCTACGGCACCACGCGCGAACACCTGGTCTCGGCGCGCGGTTTTCTCAGCGACGGCTCGGAGGCGACATTCGGCCCGCTGACCCGTGAGCAGTTCACCGCGAAATGCGAGGGTCCCGACACGCTCGAAACCCGGATTTATCGCACCGTGCGCGATCTGTTGCGCGAGCCCTGCAACCGCGACCTCATCCGGGCCAACTACCCGAAGCCTTCCGTCACTCGCCGCAACACCGGATACGCGCTGGACCGCTTGATGGAATGCAGCGTGTTCGATCCGGCCTCGGATCAGCCGTTCAATCTCTGCCGGCTCGTCGCCGGGTCCGAGGGAACCCTCTTCCTTGGGGTCGAATTCGAATTGAATCTGGAGCTGCTGCCGCCCCCGGGGGCGGTGATGTGCGCCCATTTCGCCACCGTGCAGGAATCGCTCCGGGGCACGCTCATCGCCATGCGGCACCGTCCCCATGGCTGCGAATTGATCGATCGCCACATCCTCGAGTGCACCAAGGCCAACCTCGAGCACGCGCGGAACCGCTTCTTCGTCCAGGGTGATCCGGGGGCCGTGCTTGTCATCGAAATCCGCCGCGACACGCCCGGGGCCATCGAGGCCGAGATGCGCGCGATCGAGGGGGAACTGCGTTCCGCCGGCCTCGGCTATGCTTTTCCTGTTCTCGCGGGGGCGGAGGCGGAGCGCGTCTGGGAACTCCGGCGGGCCGGGCAGGGGATCATGAACAATGTCGTGGGCGACGCGCAGCCGCGGGAGATTGTCGAGGACACCGCCGTCGCGGTCGAGGACCTGCCGGAATACATCGCCGAGTTTGACGCCCTGATGCGCGACAAGTACGGTATCAGCTGCGTCTACTATGCCCACGCCGGCGCCGGCGAGCTGCACACGCGCCCGCTGTTCGACCTAAAAACGCCCGAGGGCCTGCGGATGTTCCGCGCGATCGCCACGGATGTGGCCGTCCTGGTGAAGAAGTACCGCGGTTCCCTTTCGGGCGAACACGGGGATGGCCGCCTTCGGGGCGAGTTCATTCGTTTCATGGTCGGCGATGCCTGCTACGCGATGATGCGCCGTGTGAAGGAGGCATTCGATCCCCTCAACATCCTCAATCCCGGCAAGATCATCGACACGCCGCCGATGGACACCTCGCTGCGGCACGATCTCGCGCACCCGGCCGTGGAGCCGGCCACCATTTTCGACTTCGGCGCCACGCAGGGCGTGGTGCGCGCCGCGGAACGGTGCACCGGGGTCGGTGAGTGCCGGAAATCCCACCTCGCCGGCGGCACCATGTGCCCCAGTTACATGGCCACGCGCAACGAGCGCGACTCCACCCGCGGCCGGGCCAATCTCCTGCGGCAGGTGCTCACCCGTCCGCGCGACGCGGGCAATCCCTGGGACGATTCCGAACTGAGCGAGGTCATGGACCTTTGCCTTTCGTGCAAGGGCTGCAAGTCCGAGTGCCCCTCCAATGTCGACGTGGCCCGCCTGAAAGCCGAATGGCAGCAACACTACCACGACACCCACGGCGTGCCGTTGCGCTCCCGGCTCATTGCGGGTTTCGCGTCCTCCATGCGGTTCGCGGCCCTCGCGCCGGGCGTGTACAATTGGCTCATCGGCACGCCCCGCACGTCGCGCTGGATCAAGCGCCTCTCCGGCTTCGCTGAACGACGCAGCCTGCCGCGGTTGCAGGCGACGACGCTGGTAGCCTGGCATCGCCGGCACGCCAACGCGGCCGGTCTCAGCGGCACGTCCGCATTCCCGCACGGTCGTGTCTATCTTTTCTGCGACGAATTCACGAACTACAACGATACCGGTGTCGGCATCAAGGCGGTGGGGCTGCTGAACCGCCTCGGTTACGAGGTCGTGATTCCGAAGCACGTCGAGAGTGGCCGCGCCCACTTATCGAAAGGGCTGGTGCGCGAGGCCCAGACTCTGGCCATCCGCAATGTCGAGCTGCTGAAGGATATCGTGACGGATGAGTCCCCGCTGATCGGGCTCGAACCCTCCGCCATCCTCGGCTTTCGCGACGAATTCCCTGATCTCGTGCCCGCTCGTCTGAAGGAGGCCGCGCGGTCGCTCGCGAAACGCGCGCTGCTGTTCGACGAATTCATTGCGCGGGAAATTGCAGCCAACCGCATCCGCCGTGAGTCGTTCCGGGCCGAAAAGAAGCTCATCTGGGTGCACGGTCACTGCCACCAGAAGGCGCTGTCCTCCCTCACACCCACCGTCGCGGCGCTGGAGCTGCCCGCCGGTCATGAAGTCCGTTTGATTCCCAGCGGCTGCTGCGGCATGGCCGGCTCATTCGGTTACGAGGCCGAGCATTTCGCCCTGTCGCAGCAAATCGGCGAGCTCGTGCTCTTTCCCGCCGTCCGGGCCACACCGCCGGATGCGCTGCTCTGCGCCCCGGGCACCAGCTGCCGGCACCAGATCAAGGACGCCACCGACCGCGTGGCCCTCCATCCCGCGGAAATTCTTTTTGACGCGCTTGTCTAGCGTTGCCGATGGTTCACGCAATTTCCCTTGCGGCTGAACTGGATGTCGCCGACGTCGGCTCCGCTTCAACCCCCTGAGCACCATGAAAAAAGTTTGCTCCTTGGTTGCCGGCCTGGCGCTGCTTCTGCCGGAGTCCCTTTTCGCCGCGGCGGCCGATCCGGCCGTGGCGCTCGCGCCCTACGTCGTCACCGCCTCCCGGGCTCCGCAGTCGCCTGACTGGTTGCCCGTGGCGGTCGACGTGATCGACGCCGGGCGCTTGCGGGATTCCCCGTCGCTGACCCTCGACGACACGCTGCGGGACGTCGCTGCCTTCTCGCTGTTTCGACGGAGCGGATCGCTGAGCGCGAATCCCACGGCCCAGGGCGTGTCGCTGCGCAACATCGGCCCGAGTGGCGCCAGCCGTTCGCTCGTGCTGCTGGACGGGATTCCCCTGAATGATCCGTTCGGCGGCTGGGTCGCCTGGAGTGCGGTGCCGATCAGTTCCCTGGATCGGGTCGAAATCGTGCGCGGCGGCGGCTCCGGCGCCTGGGGCAACTCGGCCCTCAGCGGGACGGTGCAATTGTTTAGCGCCGCGCCTGAGACCCGCGCCGGGAGCATTTCCGCGATGGCGGGTGATTTTAACCTGAGGGCCGGGGAGGCCGCCTTGGCCGAGTCGATCGGCACCGGGTCGATCGCTCTCAATGTGGCAACCTTTGCCACGGACGGTTTCTACGTCCTGGATTCATCGCAGCAGGGTCCTGTCGACCGGCCGCTCGCGTCGCGGCATCAGGCGGGCCGCTTGGGCTGGCGCCAGCCATTTGGGGACCAAACGGTGCTGCAGGTCAGCGGCCGGTATTTTCAGGAAAAGCGGGGAAATGGGACCCCCTTGCAGAAAAATGACAGTGAGTCCGGCCAGGTGGCGGCGTCCCTGTCCGGCACCACGCCGGCCAAGATGAGTTGGAGCGCAGTCGCGTATTACCAGGAGCAAAGCTTCGCCAGTTTCTTTTCCTCCGTGAACGCCGCGCGGACGACCGAGACTCCCGCCAACGACCAGTTCGATGTGCCGGCCACGGCGGGCGGGGCCTCATTCACCGTCGTGGCCCAGGGGGACCGATCGAGCACGAGCGGGGGAGCCGATCTGCGCTGGGTGAAAGGGGAGACCCGCGAGAAATTTCTCTTTTCAGTCGGTCAATTCACCCGCGTGCGCCGGGCTGGCGGCGAGCAATGTTTCGCCGGCGCCTTCCTCAATCATGACCGCGCCTTGGCGGAGGATTGGCGGGGTTCGCTCGGTCTCCGGCTGGATGCATGGTCGAATCGGGCCGGCCACCGGCGTGAAGCTGACCTGGCCACGGGAGCGATCGTACGTGATGACCACTACGCCTCCCATCAGGGGCTCGAGTTCAGCCCGCAGCTCGGATTGGTCTGGTCGCACAGGGCGGGCCTGAGATTGCGCGGTTCGACCTACCAAGCCTTTCGGGTTCCCACGCTGAATGAATACTATCGTCCTTTTCGGGTCGGAACGGTGACGACGGAGGCCAATGCGGCTTTGCGCCGGGAGAGTCTGACCGGCGCCGAGCTGGGGATTGAAGTCAGCCGCGGGCCGGTGCACCTGACCGGCACCGCTTTCGCGAACGTACTCCGGGATGCGGTCGGCAATGTCACCCAGACGCCGACGTCCCGCGTGCGCCTGAATCTTGATCGGGTCACGGTCCAGGGCTTGGAGCTGGGCGGTGAATGGCGGCTGCTGCCCAGGCTGCGGGTGCATGCCGACAGCATCCTGAGCGATGCGCGGGTTCGCGGCGCGGCGGTGCGGCCTGCCCTGGAGGGCCTGCGGCTCGCCCAAACCCCGAAGCTGACGCTTGCGACCGGGATCGACTGGCAGGCCGGGGGGGGGTGGGAAATCGTCTCGGGGCTGCGGTACGTGAGCGGACAATTCGAGGACGACGAGAACAGTCTCTCGCTCGCCCCCATGGCGACGGTGAATCTCAGCGTGACCAAAAGCGTGGGCGCGCATTTCGCGCTCAGCCTTTCGGTTGAAAACCTCACGGACCGACGGCTCGAAACCGGACGCAGCAGCGATGGGATTGTCACACGGGGGCCGCCGCGGATGGCGCGGCTGGCCTTGCGATGGGCGCGGTGAGATTTCCTGCCCGTTTTCTTGCTGTGGAGGCCGCGCCTGGACTTGCGGTGCCATCCCTCGCAGAGAGCCACGCCGTCGCGGATCGGTTGGTCGTTTGGCAGCGGGGTAAAACTTCCAAACCCGCGGGGCCGATGCCTGACGCTCTTTTCCCGATAAGCGGGAAGAAAATCATCGCTCCAATCATGGGCGAAGGTCTGAGGTGGACTTCAGATGGCTTTCCCGTGCTGTCCGGCTGCGTCTTAAGATGGTGCCCCCACGGGGAGTCGAACCCCGCTCTGAAGATTGAGAATCTCCTGTCCTAACCGATAGACGATGAGGGCGCCTGAAGGAGGGCAGACAGTTGGGTTTTGGTGCGATGCGTCAAGTCCGCGATTGGACCTGAATCGGGAGCTCCATTGGCCGCGAAAAGGCGCGGAAGGCGCAAAAACTGACGGGAGGGGATGGCGGGTGGAGGGCACCCCGCCGGCATCCTGAACTCATGGCGAGTCCGGCTACCCGCACTTGGAAACCGATTTCCTTTTTTGCGCCTTTTTGCGGCCAACGGGTCCGGAGTCATTCCCGACAGGATTGTTACCCAGGGAGAGGACAGCGCGGATTTTCTTCCCGGTGCAGGTGCTTTGCGCAGCGGTCGCTTGCATCCGGAATGTCAGGGCCTATGGATAGCGCGCCCCGACGTTCCTGTTCGTGGCGCCCAAATCCCCTCCGCTTATGCGCACCACCCTGTTTCCTGAGCCACGGCGCAGCTCCGTTGCCACGCTGTCGATCCTTGCCTTTGGCCTGCTTCTGGCCGGTTGCGGCAAGCCGGCGAACCCGGCGGGCTCCGCCGACCCGCGGCAGGTCGGTCCCGTGGTGAAGGATGAGCCGGTGGCCGTGGAGGCGGACGGAGCGCTCGATCCAATCGCCAGTCCCCAGGCGGTGAAGGGTGGCAGCTTCTTTACCTGGGCCGGCGGCTATCCGAAGTCGCTCAACATGTGGCTCGATTACAATTCGTTTTCATTTCAGGTCAGCGGCCTGATGTTCGAGCCGCTGATCGGCATGGACACCGTCACCGACGAGCCGATCGGTACCTTGGCGAAATCATGGGAGATCTCGCCGGACAAGAAGAGTTACACGTTCAAGATTCATCCCGACGCCAAGTGGAGTGACGGCAAGCCGGTTACGGCCGCGGACGTCCAGTTCTACTACGACGTGATCATGAACCCCAAGAACCTGACCTCGCTCTTCCGGGTGGACATGTCGCGGTTCGCCCGGCCGGAAGCGCTCGACGAGCGCACGGTGCGCATCACGGCGCAGGAGGCGCACTGGAAGAACTTCTGGACGGCCGGCGGTTTCCTGGCGCTGCCGAAACACGCGTGGGAGGGGAAGGATTTCAACGAGATCAATTTCGAGTTCCCCGTGGTGAGCGGCCCGTACCGTCTGCACCAGGTCCTGACCAACCGTTCGATCACGCTGCAGCGGCGCGGCGACTGGTGGGGCCGCAACCTCAAGATCAACCAGCACAAGTACAACTTCGACTACCTGGTGTTCCGCGCCGAGGAGGACAGGATCAAGGCGCTGGAGATGCTCAAGCGCGGCGATTTCGACCTTTATCCGATCTACACCGCCCGCATCTGGGCGCAGCAGACGAACTTCCCGCAGGTCGAGAAGAACTGGGTGGTGCGCCAGCTGGTGTACAATCAGGAGCCGAAGGCCTTCCAGGGCTTCTCCCTGAACCTGCGCCGTCCGCTGTTCCAGGATGTCCGGGTGCGGGAGGCGCTTGCCCGCCTGTTGAACCGCGAGCTGATGCTCGAGAAGATCATGTTCAACGAGTATTTCCTGCTGAACAACTATTACCCCGATCTTTACCCGAACAACCGGAACCCCGATGCGCCGCTCTTGAACTACAATCCGGACCGGGCCCGCTCCCTGCTCGCGGAAGCCGGTTGGAAAGTGGACAACGACGGCGTGCTGAAGAAGAACGGCCGGGCGCTCGAGCTGGTGATCCTCTATTGGGGCGAGGCACTGCCGCACTATAACATCTATCTGGAGGACCTGAAGGCCGTCGGCATCCAGGCCCGCCTTGAGCCGGTTTCTGCCGCCACGTTCACCAAGCGCGTTGATGACCAAGACTTCGATCTGGTGTGGTCGAACTGGTCGGCCTCCCGCCTGCGCGACCCCGAGACGATGTGGCATTCCAAGACGGCCGACGAGATCGCCACCCAGAACCATTCCGGCCTGAAGGATGCCGCGATCGACGCGCTGATTGAATCGCAGAAGCAGGAGCTGGATGGCGCCAAACGCGCGGAGATCCTGCGCAAGATCGATGCCCGCCTCGTCGCCATCGTGCCGTACGTGCTGCTCTGGCAGTCCGACCGCAACCGACTGCTTTACTGGAACCGGTTCGGCACGCCCGACGATGTGCTCGATAAATTCAACCGCGAGGATGCCGCCATCGTCTACTGGTGGTTCGACGCCAAGAAGTCCGCGGCGCTCGACGCGGCCCAAAAGGCGGGCCAGGCCCTGCCGCCCGTTCCGGCCGAGGTGCGCTACAAGGAATGACGACCTACCTGCTCCGCCGGCTGCTCCTGATCGCGCCGACCCTGCTGGGGATCTCGCTCGCCTGTTTCATCCTCATCCAGTTCGTGCCCGGCGGGCCGGTCGAGGAAATGATCAGCAAGGTGCGGTCGGCCGAAGGCGGGCGCGGCGGCGGAAAGTCGATCTCCGCGGCGGAGGTGGCGAATATCAAGGCGTACTTCGGCTTCGACCGCCCGGCGCATGAGCGCTATTTCAGGTGGCTGGGCGATCTCGTGCGCGGTGATTTCGGCAAGTCTTACGTTTATCACGCGCCGGTCCTCGAGGTAATCCTCAGCAAGATGCCGGTCTCGCTTTTCTTCGGCCTGACGTCGTTTTTCCTCAGTTATCTCATCTCGATTCCGCTGGGCGTGGCGAAGGCCGTGCGCAACGGCTCGGGCTTTGACGTCGCCACCTCCGTGCTGGTCTTCGTCGGGTTTGTCATCCCCGGCTTCGCGCTCGGCATCCTGCTCATCATCTTCTTCGGCGGCGGCAGCTACCTCGACTGGTTCCCGATCTCCGGCACGATCTCGGATAACCACGAGTTCCTGTCGCCGTGGGGGAAGATGACCGACTTTCTGCACCACATGGTCATGCCGCTGACCTGCTACATGCTGGCGGAGTTCGCGTTCCTGACCGTGCTGACGAAGAACAGCCTGCTCGAGGAGCTGAACAAGGACTACATCCGCACAGCCCTCGCGAAGGGCGTGCCCTTCAGGCAGGCGGCCTGGAAGCACGGGCTGCGCAACGCGCTGGTGCCACTGGCGACGGGCATGGGCGGGCTCTTCACCGTGATGTTTGCCGGCGCCCTGCTGATCGAGCGGGTCTTCAACATCGATGGCATGGGTCTCCTCTTCTACAACTCGATCGTCGGCCGCGACTACAACGTCGTCCTTGGCCTGATCGTGATGATCAGCTTCTTCACCATCCTCGGCCGGCTGTTCTCGGACTTCCTCTATGCGACGGTGGATCCCCGGATCCGCTTCGAGTAAGCCATGTTTTCCGAGATCACCCGCCAGCAGTTCCGCCGTTTCCGGTCCATCCGCCGGGCTTGGATCTCGTTCTGGATCCTCGTGGGGGCGTACGTGCTGTCGCTCTTCAGCGAGCATCTGGCCAACGACCGGCCGCTCGTCATGCGCTACAACGGGGGCACGTACTTCCCGACGGTCAAGTTCTACTCGGCGGAAACGTTCGGTGGCCGCTATCGCACGGAGGCGGACTATCTCGCCCTGGAGCAAAGCCCCGAGTTTCTCGCGAAGGGAGGCTGGATGCTGTTCCCGATCATCAAGTCGGACCCGCTGCGCAACTACCTCAAGGAGGAGGGCAGTCCGCCGCATGCGCCGTCCGCCCGCCACTGGCTGGGGACGGACGACTCGGCCCGCGATGTCGCGGCCCGGCTGCTGTACGGCTTTCGCTTGAGTATGAGTTTTGCCCTCACGCTGGCGATTCTCGGCGCCGTGGTCGGGGTCATCGTCGGCGGCCTTCAGGGTTATGCCGGCGGCTGGTTCGACCTCGCCGGCCAGCGGATCATCGAGATCTGGTCGGCGCTGCCCTTCCTCTATGTGGTGATCCTGATCGGTTCGATTTACGGCCAGACCTTCGGGGTGCTGCTGTTCGTTTTCCTGCTCTTCGAGTGGATTGGCCTCTCCTATTACATGCGCGGCGAGTTCTACCGGTTGAAAAACCAGACCTTCACGCAGGCGGCGCAGGCGCTCGGCGCCGGGAAGTTCCGGATCCTTTACCGGCACATCCTGCCCAACGCGATGGTGCCGGTGATCACGCTCTTTCCCTTCATGCTCATTGGCGGCATCTCGTCCCTCACCGCCCTCGACTTCCTCGGCTTCGGCCTGCCGCCGCCCACGCCCTCCTGGGGCGAGATGCTGCAGCAGGGGCTGAAGTACCTCTACGCCCCCTGGCTCGCGTTCTCGTCGGTGCTTGCGCTCTTTACCACGCTGCTCCTTGCGAGCTTTGTGGGGGAGGGCGCCCGTGCTGCCTTCGACCCCCGTTCCTCCAATGCCATCCGCTGAACCCGCTCCCGCCGCCCCGCCGCTCCTGCAGGTCAACGGGCTGACCATCCGTTTCGGCGAGCACACCGCCGTGGACGGCATCTCGTTCCGTCTCGGGAAGGGCGAGACCCTCGCGGTGGTCGGCGAATCAGGCAGTGGCAAGAGCGTCTCCGCGTTGGCCCTCACCCGGCTTCTCCCACCCCCGCCCGCCTGCCGGCTCGGGGGCGAAATCCTCCTCGGCGACCGCGACATCCTGAAGCTGGATGAACCGGCGCTGCACCGGATCCGGGGCAAGGAGATCGCCTACATCTTCCAAGAACCTTCGTCCTCGCTGAATCCCCTCTTCACCATCGGCGCGCAGATCGCGGAGGCGATCCGGCTGCACCGGCCCGACGTGAAGAACCCCGTCGCCGAGATCTTGCGCGTGCTTGACCTCGTCGGCATCCGCGACCCGGAGAAGCGCCACCGCGATTATCCCCACCAGCTTTCCGGCGGCATGCAGCAGCGCGTCATGATCGCCATGGCGCTGGTCTGCCAGCCGAAGATCCTCGTCGCGGACGAGCCGACCACCGCGCTCGATGTCACCATCCAGGCCCAGATTATCGACCTGCTCCGCGACCTGAAGCAGAAGCTCGGGATGTCGGTGCTGATGATCACGCACAACTTCGGCATCGTGCACGGGTTCGCGGACCGCGTGATCGTGATGTTTCGTGGCAAGATCGTGGAGGAGGGCCCGACCGAGGTGATCCTGCGCCAGCCGCAGCATCCGTACACCAAGGCGCTCATCAGCTGCATTCCGCGGCTCGGCCAGCGGCAGGAGCGCCTCGTCACCATCGATTACTCGACCCTCGTCCCATGAGCGCACTTCTCACCGTCACTGACCTGAAGGTGCATTTCCCGGTGCGCACCGGCATCGTGCGCCGCATCACCGACCACATCCGCGCGGTCGACGGCGTCTCGTTCACGGTGCCCGAGGGCGCGACGGTCGGGCTCGTCGGCGAGTCGGGCAGCGGCAAGTCCACCACGGGCAAGTCGATCATCCGGCTCGCGCCCGTCACGAGCGGCTCGATCGCGTACCGTGCGACGGAGCTGACCGGGCTGTCGGCGAAGGAATTCCTGCCGTACCGGAAGCGGATCCAGATGATCTTCCAGGATCCCTACAACTCGCTCAATCCGCGCCTGACCGTCGAGACGATCGTCGGCGAGTCGCTGGAGATTCATTTCCCGGCGCTGGACCGCGCGGCGCGCCGGGCCCGCGTGCTCGAGCTGCTGGAGCTGGTCGGCCTCGAGAAGAAGCACATCGACCGCTATCCCCACGAGTTCTCCGGCGGCCAGCGCCAGCGCATCGGCATCGCCCGCACCCTCGCGGTGCAGCCGGAGTTCGTCATCTGCGATGAGCCGGTGAGCGCCCTCGACGTCTCCGTGCAGGCCCAGATCGTGAACCTGCTCCAGGATCTGCAGAAGCAGCTCAAGCTGACCTACCTTTTCATCTCGCACGACCTCGCCGTGGTGGAGCACATCTGCTCGCACGTGCTCGTGATGCAGAATGGGAAGATCGTGGAATCAGCCTCCTCCGAGCAGCTCTACCGGGCCCCGCAGCACGAGTATACGAAGAAGCTGCTGGCGGCGGTGCCGGACTTTTGAGGACGGCGGCAGTCCTTAAGGCAGGCTTAAGGTAGGGGCGGCTGTCCTCAGCCGCCCTCGCTCGTTCCACCTTGGCTTGAACGCAAGGGCGACTGAGGACAG
>CAMDOO010000034.1 GCA_945903545.1 Opitutus sp. GAS368
CCCCCCCCCACGGTTGGGGTTAGATATGAATCGCCTGCCCGTGCACCGCGGCCGCGGCCTCCATCGAGGCCTCGCTGAGCGTCGGGTGCGCGTGGATCGTGTGGTGGATCTCGTCCACCGTCGCCTCCATGCCCATCGCGAGCCCGTACTCCGCGATCAGCTCGGTCGCCTCGGCTCCGATGATGTGCGCGCCGTGGATCTCGCCGGTCTTGGCGTCGCTGATCACCTTGACGAAGCCGTCCGTCTCGCCGGCGGCCACGGCCTTGCCGGAGGCCGTGAACGGGAATTTCCCGATCTTGAGCTCGAGCTTCTTCTCCTTCGCCGCCTTCTCGGTGAGACCGATGCTCGCCACCTGCGGCTGGCAGTAGGTGCAGCCGGGAAAGAGCTTCACGCGCTTCGGCTTGGCATTGTCGAACATCCCATTGACCGCCTGCAGCGCCTCCCAGGTCGCCACGTGCGCCAGCCAGGGCGGTCCGATGTTGTCGCCCGCGGCGAACACGCCCGGAATCGTCGTCTCGTAATTGTCCTTCACCTGGAGGAAGCCCCGGTCCAGCGCGGGCTGCAGGCTGGGGGCGAAAACACCCTCGATGTTGGCTGTCACACCCACGGCGGACAGCAGCACCTCGGCCTCGACCTCGGTGCGCACGTCGCCGGTGACCAGCTCGACCTTCACCGACGAGGCGCCGACGCGGATATTTTCGCACTTGGTGCCGGTGTGGGAAGTAATCCCCTGCTTGTCGAAGGCGCGCTGGAGCGCGCGGGAAACATCCTCGTCTTCGACCGGCAGGATTTGCGGCAGCATCTCGACGAGCGTCACCTTCGTCCCGAAGGCATTGTAGAAATAGGCGAACTCCACGCCGATCGCGCCGGCGCCGACGATGATGACCGACTTGGGCAGGGTTTTCAGGGCGAGCGCCTCGCGCGAGGTGATTACCCGGCCGGCGTCGTAGGGGAGCCCCGGGATCCGCCGCATCTTGCAGCCGGTCGCCACCAGGATCTTCTTGGCCCGCAGCGCGGCGCCCTTCTTCTCGCCCTCGGTGACCGTGACGGTCCCCGGGGCGGTCACCACGGCGCGGCCGACGACATACTCGACCTTGTTCTTCTTGAAGAGAAATTCGATGCCCTTGGCCATCTGCGCGGCGACCCCGCGGGAACGCTCGATGACCTTGGCGAAATCGAAGCCAACGCCGGTGGCCGAGAGGCCGAAGGTGTCGGCCTTCTTCATTTTAAGGTAGAGCTCGGCACTTTTGAGCAGGGCCTTGGTCGGGATGCAGCCCCAGTTGAGGCAGGTGCCCCCCGCCCGCTCGAGTTCAATGCAAACGACCTTGCGGCCGAGTTGTCCGGCGCGGATCGCTGCGGCATAGCCCGCCGGTCCGCCGCCAATTACAATCAAGTCGTACTCCATGGTTTCAGCCATGCCACACCGTCAGCACCGCGTCCGTCACCGTCAAATTGAAAGTCCGGGCCCAAATGGCTCCGCCATTTGGCCTTCTAAATTCCTGGGGACGCAGTCCGCGGGAATTTAGATGTCGATCACGTCGCCGCCCGGCGGGCGCCGCGACGGGGGCGGCCTCGGTCCACGGGGTTTGTCCCCCAGCAGGCGCGTCATGACAATGTTCGTCAGGCTGACGATCAGCGAACCGATCAGGGCCGGCAGGAAGCCCGTCACCACGAATCCCTCGACGAGATGGGACACCAATAGGAACAGGACCGCGTTGATCACGAGCACGCCGAGGCCCAGCGACAGGACGATGAACGGCAGCGTGAAGAGGAGCAGGATCGGCCGCAGGATGGCATTGAAGAAGCCGAGTGTCAGCGCCGCCGCGAAGAGCGTGGTCGGGGTGTCATAGCTGATACCGCGGACAATCTTGGCGGCCAGGGCAACGCCCAGCGCCAGCACGACCCAGCGCACGAGCAGGTTGACGAATGGATGCTTCATCAGGTGAATGGGACTCTTCGACCGCCGCCGACCCGAGCAATGAAAATCCTCCTTCTCCAGGATCACCTCCGCAGCGGCGGCACCGAGCGGCAGACCGTGCTCCTGGCCAATGCCTTTGCCCGGGCCGGGCATGCTGTGAAGCTGCTGACTCTCCGCCCCGGCGGTCCCCTCGCCTCCTCCATCGGGCCCGGCGTCGGGCACCAGGCGTTGCAACCCTTTGATCTCCACCTCGACTGGTTCGCCCCCGGCCTGAAGCGCACCGCCGCCTCCTTTGCCCCGGAGATCGTCCTCTGCATGGGCCGCATCGCCAATTGCTACGCGGGCGGCCTGCAGACCCGCCTGCCCCGCGCCGCTGTCATTGCCACGATGCGCACCGGCAAATCCCTGCCGGCAAAATTCCGCGCCTCGCTGCGGACCGTGCGGCACATCGTGGCCAACAGCGCCGAGGCGTGCACCCATCTGCAAACCCAGCATCAGGTTCCCCCGGATCGCATCAGCGTGATTCATAATTCCCTCGTTTTCCCGCCCGCCGCCCCCGTCGGCCCGGTTCGCGAGAGCGAATTCCGCGATCGATTCGGGGCCAAGGCCAACACCCTGGTGCTGGCCTGCGTGGCGATGTTCCGCCGCGAGAAGAACCAGCGCGAGTTGATCGAGATCGCCGCCGGCCTGCCCGCCGAACTCGACTGGCAGCTCTGGCTCGTCGGCGTGGGCCCGGAGCTGGCCGCCTGCCGGGCCCTCGCCGTCCAACGCGGGCTCGCCGAGCGCGTGAAATTCCCCGGCTGGCTGGCCGATCCTACCCCGATCTACGCCGCCGCCGACATCGCGGTGCACGCCTCGTGGAGCGAATCGTTGTCCAATTTCCTCATCGAGGGGCAGGCCCGGGGCCTGCCCGTCGTGGCCTGTGAGGCCCAGGGCATTGCCGAGTGTTTCCTGCCGGGCGAAACCGGCTGGGTGATTCCGCGACGTAACCATGACGCCTTCCGCAGTGCGGTGGTAAGACTCGCCCGGGTAACCCTCGCCGAGCAACAGGTGCTTTCGGCCAAGGCCTCGGCTTTCGCCCGCGAGCGCTTCGATCCCGTCCGGCAGGTGCAGGCTTATCTCGACCTGTTTGGCCGACTGTTAGCCAGGTAGCGCCCGACCTCCGGCGGGCCGGGGTTGACTCGATCCGCGGATCTCCGGGCCATCGGCCCTACCCTCGGCGCTATTTCCGCGAAGTTTGCGGCACATCCCAAAATGGTTACGGTCCCAGCCATCAGGCAGACCGTAAGGAGTGAGATCCCGTCGAACCCCCGACACCGCGACGGATCGCAGCGAACCTCCAACCCCATAATCCCATGAGACGCGACATCCTGCTCGGCGCCCTGCTCGCCTCGATCCTGCACCTCACCGTGGCCGTTTACAGCCACCTGACGAAGGCTCCGGCTCCCATCCGCATCCCCATCGCCAAGGTCGACCCCATCGTCGTGCCGCTGCTCCCCGCGGACGTGGTGGACATCGACGATCAAAAGAAGGACGACCCCGTCGCCGAGGTCCCGCTCCTGCCGACGATCCCGGACGTGCCGCAGCCGGTGGCCGACCGGGATTTCGTGATCCCGCTCGATCCGCCCCGGCCGATCGACGCCCGATCCACCTTCGTCGCCTACCAGATCCCGCCGAACACCGGATCCGGCAATGGCACCGGTCGCACCGTCTTCACCCTCGACCAGGTCGAGCGGGCCCCCCAGGTGGTCCTGCAGGTTCCGGCGGCCTATCCCGCCGCCATGCGCAGCCAGAAGATCACCGGCGAGGTGGTCGTCCGCTTCATCGTCGATGCCGACAACCACGTGCGCGATGTCCGGGTCGTTTCCTCCAACCAGCGCGAGTTCGAGCAACCCACGGTCCAGGCCGTGCAAAAGTGGCAATTCAAGGCCGGCCTCAAGGGCGGCCGACCCGTGCCCGTGCAGATGGAAGTGCCCATCCGTTTCAACCTGAAATAATCTCCGCACCGGGGTTGAGTTTTGCGCCGCGCTGCACTTCGTGGGCGCGTGCCGTCCCAGCCCGCCCTCCGCCCCACCCCCGAATGCATCCGCCTTCGCGGGGTGCGGCAGAACAACCTCAAGGGCTTTGACCTGGACCTGCCGCTGGGCCGGCTGATCGTCGTCACCGGCCTGAGCGGCGCCGGCAAGTCCTCGCTGGTCTTCGAGACGCTCCACGCCGAGGGCCAGCGTCGCTACGTCGAGACCTTCAGCGCCTACACCCGGCAGTTCCTCGACCTGCTCGACAAGCCCCGGGTCGACTCGATCGAGAACATCCGACCCTCGATCGCCATCGAGCAGAAAAACACCGTCCGGACTTCGCGCTCCACGGTCGGCACGATGACCGAGCTGACCGACTACGCGAAGGTCTGGTTCAGCCAAGTCGCCGCCTGCTTCGACCCGGTCACCGGCGAGCCCGTCGAGGACGACAATCCCCGGACCATCTGGAACAAAACCCTCGCCGCCCACTCCGGACGCACGGTGCTGGTGACCTTCCGCGTCACCAAGCCCGCCAACCTCGCCTGGCCCGAGATCCTGCAGAACCTCAAGGGCCAGACCTACATCCGGGCCCTGGTCCCGGGCGTGAAAGACCCCGCTCCCTCGCTCCACCGGGTGGACGACCTGCTGGCCAACCCGGCGCCGCTCGCCGCGGCCACGCACTTATTCGTGATCCAGGACCGCCTCGAAGTCACCCGCGCCCAGGAAGGCCGGTTCCTCGAGGCCACGGAGACCGCCCTGCACTTCGGCCAAGGCGAGGTGCGCCTGTTCGCGGCCCCGGGTTGGGCGCCGGCCGGACACTACTCACGCGGCCTGCATTCGCCCGGCTCGGGGCGAACCTTCCGCCCTTCCTCTCCCGCGCTGTTCTCGTTCAATTCCCCCTTGGGCGCCTGCCCCAAGTGCCGCGGTTTCGGCCGCATCATCGAGATCGACTTCCGCCTCGCGATCCCGGACCAGACGCGCTCGATCGACGACGGCGCGATCAAGTGCTGGGAAGGCGAGGTCTACAGCGCCTCGAAGGAGGACCTCCGCAAGTTCGCCAAGCGCCGCGGCATTCCCACGAACGTACCGCTCGCCGACCTGACGCCGGAACAACTTGCCCTCGTGATCGACGGCGAGCCGGGCTACGGCGAGGACGGACGCGAGTGGCCGAAGTTCTGGTACGGCGTGAAGGGCTTCTTCCGCTGGCTCGAGAAGAACACCTACAAGATGCATGTGCGCGTCTTCCTCTCGCGCTACCGGAGTTACATCGAGTGTCCGGACTGCGGCGGCAACCGGCTCCAGTCCGAGGCCCTGTGCTGGAAATGGCACGGCCGAACCCTGCCCGAGCTTTACCGGCTCCCGGTCTCGGAACTGCTCGCCCTGTTGCAGGCCGAGGCCCTGCCGCGGGAATCGGCGTCGGCCCCCGACGCGCACAGCGCCCGGATCGCGGTCGATTCGATGCTGACCCGGCTGCGTTACCTGGAGCAGGTCGGGCTCGGCTACCTCACGCTCGACCGGCCTTCCAAGACCCTCTCCGGCGGCGAGGTCCAGCGCGTCAATCTCACCGGCTGCCTCGGCACCTCGCTGGTGGACACCCTGTTCGTGCTCGATGAGCCCAGCGTCGGCCTGCACCCGCGTGACGTCGACCGGCTCATCGCGATCATCCGCTCGCTGGCGGACGCCGGCAACACCGTGGTGGTCGTCGAGCACGACGAAGCAGTGATCCGCGCCGCCGACCACGTGCTGGAGATCGGGCCGGAACCGGGCCATCGCGGCGGGCACGTCGTGTTCCAGGGTGATATCCGCGGTTTGCTCGCCTCGGAAAAGAGCATCACCGGGGCTTATCTCTCCGGCCGGAACTCCATCCCGGTCCCGGAGCGCCGCCGGGCCGTCACCGCCAAGGGACCCTGGCTCGGCTTCCACGGCGTCTCGAAGCACAATGTCACCGCCCTCGACCTGCGCCTGCCGCTCCAGCGGCTCGTCTGCCTGAGCGGCGTGTCCGGCTCGGGCAAGTCCACGCTGCTCGACCATGTCATTTACCAGGGCCTGCAAACCCTGCGGCACCAACTGACCGAGGATCCCGCCACCATCGGTTCCATCACGGGGACCGACGCACTGGGCGACATCGTCCTTGTCGACCAATCCCCGCTTTCGCGCACGCCGCGCTCGAATCCCGCGCTCTACACCGACGCCTGGGAACTGATCCGCGATCTCTACGCCGCCACGCCCGCGGCCCAGGCCGCCGGCTTCAGCGCCTCGAGCTTTTCCTTCAACGCCGGGGACGGCCGCTGCGGCCACTGCCTCGGCCTCGGCTACGAGCGCGTCGAGATGCAGTTCCTCTCCGACGTGTTTGTCCCCTGCCCCGTCTGCGAGGGACGGCGCTTCATCACCGAGGTGCTCGCGATCCACTGGCACGATCTGAGCGTGGCGGACCTGCTCGCGACCAGCGTCACCGACGCCCTGCCCCTGTTCGCCAAGCACCCGAAGGTCCAGCAGCGCCTCGAGCCGCTCGCCCGCGTCGGCCTCGGCTACCTCACCCTCGGCCAGCCCCTCAACACCCTGAGCGGCGGCGAATCGCAGCGGCTGAAACTGGTGCAGTATCTGGGCGACCTGCCGTCGAGAGCTGAGCGTCCAGGGTCGAGAGCCGGCAAGCAGTCGGCCTCATCCGATATCGGATCGGACCTCTCGACTCTCGACTCTGGACTCTCGACTCCAAAAGGAGCGCTGCTCCTTTTGGACGAGCCCACCACCGGCCTGCACCGCGACGACGTCAAGCGACTGCTCGGCGTGCTGCACGCCCTCGTCGATCACGGCCACAGCGTGGTCGTGATCGAGCACAACCTCGACGTGCTCAAGTCCGCCGACTGGCTGATCGAGGTCGGCCCCGACGCCGGTTCCGCCGGCGGCCGCATTGTCGCCGAGGGCCCGCCCGACACCGTGGCCCAGGCCGCCACCGCCACCTCGCCCTTCCTCCGGGGCATGCTTGCAACCGCCCCCAAGACCCGGACCTCAGCCTCGTCAGAGTTTCATCTATTAGATGAAACTCTGGCGGAGCCACTGGTCGCCGAGGATCCGGTGGTCCTGGCCCCGGCGCCGGGGATGATCCGCGTGGTCGGAGCGCGGGAGAACAACCTGAAGAACCTCTCGGTGGAGATCCCGCATCGGCAGCTGACCGTGGTCACGGGCGTCTCGGGCTCGGGCAAGTCGACCCTGGCGTTCGACATCATCTTTGCCGAGGGGCAGCGGCGCTTCATGGAGTCGATGTCGGCCTACGCGCGGCAGTTCGTGGAGCAGATGCCGCGGCCCGCCCTCGACCGGCTCACCGGGATTCCGCCGACCGTGGCGATCGAGCAGCGTGTCACCCGCGGTTCCCGCAAGTCGACCGTCGCCACCATCACGGAGGTCGCGCAATATCTCCGCCTGCTCTACGCCCGGCTCGGCGTGCAGCACCACCCCGAGAGCGACCGGCCGGTCACGCCGCTCTCCCCCGCCGCGCTCAAGCGCCTGCTCCTGAAGGTCCTCTTCGCCACCCCGAAGGCCCGCCAGGCCCGTCACCTTTACCTCTGCGCCCCGCTCATCCGCGGGCGCAAGGGCCACCACCAGCCGATCGCCACCTGGATCGAGAAGCAGGGTTATGCGCTCATGCGCATCGACGGGCAGCTCGTGCCCGTGGACGCGTTCCAGAAGCTCGACCGCTACAGCGAGCACGACATCGAGGTCGTCGTGGCCGACCTGAAGACCGCGGCCCGCCCTGGTGAGGCGCTCGACACCGCCCTCGCGCTCGGCAAGGGCTCCTGCTTCCTCCTCCACCCGGGCGGCGAGGTCCTCTCCTGGTTCTCCAGCACGCGCACCGACATCGCGACGGGCGAGTCCTTCCCCGAGCTGGAACCGAAGCATTTCTCGTTCAACTCCCCGCGCGGCTGGTGCCCGACCTGCCGCGGGCACGGCCGCGTGCTGCCGTGGATGCTGGAGCCGGCGGATGACACCGCAGGCGCCGAGGAGGAGTCGCTGGCGCGGCTGCGCGAATTCGGGATCGGAGACGGCGAGGAGCTCCCCAGCGAGGGCCGGCTGTGCCCCGAGTGCCACGGGGCGCGCCTCAACCGCATTTCCCGGGCGGTGAAGCTGCATTTCCGCGCCAAGCGCCTGCCGCTCCCCCTGCCGGAGCTGCTGCGCGGCACGGCCTCGGAGGTGCTGGCCAATCTGCACGCGCTCGAGCTCGACGCCCGCGGCCGGCTCATCACGCAGGACATCGTGCCCCAGATCGAGGAGCGCCTGAAATTCCTCGACGAGGTCGGGCTCGGCTACCTCTCGCTCGACCGCGCGACGGCGACGCTGTCGGGCGGCGAGGCCCAGCGCATCCGCCTCGCGGCGCAGCTCGGCTCCAACCTCACCGGCGTGCTCTATGTGCTCGACGAGCCCAGCATCGGCCTGCACGCGGCGGACAACGAGCGCCTGATCTGCACGCTCGAGGCCCTGCGCGCCAAGGGGAACACCCTGCTCGTGGTCGAGCACGACGATGAGCTGATGGCGCGGGCCGACCGCATCATCGACCTCGGGCCCGCCGCCGGCATCCACGGCGGCGAGCTGCTCGCCGCGGGCACGCCGGCCGAAATCCGCCGCAGCGCCCGCTCGCTCACCGGCCTGTTTCTCGCCCGGGGCATCACGCACCCGCTGCGCGGCGCCTATCGTCCGCTGGATATCTCCGATGGTAGGGGCCGCCGTCCCGGCGGCCCGGGCATTACCAGTGGTCTCGCCGTCGCGAACGGCCCGGCGGGACGCCGGGCCCTACCTCAGGCAAATCCCAATGTCTCTGAGAAGTCGCAAGGCTGGCTCGATTTCAGCGGCGCCACGCTGCGCAACCTCCGCGGCCTCGATCTCCGCCTGCCGCTGGGCCGGCTGGTGATGGTCGCGGGTCCCAGCGGCGCCGGCAAATCGACCCTGTTCCGCGACCTGCTCGGACCGGCCGTGGCGCAGGCGATCAAGCTGCAGAAGCCCCGCCTGAAGGGCCGCGAGTTCGTCCGTTCCGCCGGCTGGCGGCCCGAGGACGCCGACCCGGAACTGCCCTTCGCCGAGCTCCGCGGCGCGAGCGCCTTCCGCTCCGTGATCGAGGTGGACCAGTCGCCCATCGGCAAGACCCTGCGCTCCACGCCCGCCACCTACCTGGGGATCTTCGACCTGATCCGCGGCTTCTTCGCCGCGCTGCCCGAGGCCAAGCTCCGGGGCTACAGCGCCTCGCGCTTTTCCTTCAACACCACCGGCGGGCGCTGCGCCGCCTGCGAGGGCGCCGGCCGGATCAAGCTCGAGATGGCGTTCATGCCCGACACCTACCTGGGCTGCGACGACTGCCGCGGCCTGCGCTACGGACCCGAGCTGGCGGGCATCGTCTGGAAGGGGAAGAACATCGGCGAGGTCCTGCAGCTGACCTTCGAGGAGGCGGCGACCTTCTTCGACTTTCACTCCCAGCTTTCGCAGGTCTGCCAGCTCATGGTGGACTGCGGCCTGGGTTACCTGACGCTTGGCCAAAGTTCCCCCACGCTCTCGGGTGGCGAGGCCCAGCGGCTGAAGCTCATCACGGAGCTCTCGCGCGGCCTCGCCTCCTACCGCGAGCGCAGCCGGGGCGAGGCGCCGCGCAACCTGTACCTGCTCGAGGAGCCGACCATCGGGCTCCACCTGAGCGACTGCGAGAAGCTGATCCGGCTGCTGCACGCCCTCGTGGACCAGGGCCACACCGTGATCGTGATCGAGCACAACCTCGACCTGCTGGCCGAGGCGGACTACATCGTCGAAATCGGGCCCGGCGGCGGACCGGCCGGCGGCCAGCTCATGTACCAGGGACCGCTCGCGGGGATTCTCAAGGTCAAGGGCAGCCCGACGGCGCCCTTCCTGCGGGGAAAGCTGGAAACAGCTCGCCCCAAAAAGGGTCGCGGGCGCAAAACCTCCGGGTGATGGCACCCGGACTACAACCCTGAGATAAGATGTAGGCCGGGTGCCCTCACCCGGCGAGCGATCCAGTCCTGCAATCCCAGTTTATTGAGCAAGACTACTTCTGCACGACGGCCGCATCGTGCGCCTTCGCGGCGTCCTGCACGATCTTGACCAGCTCGCTGAGCTGGACGGGCTTGAGCAGATAGCGGAAAAGCGCGGCCTCGTTGACGCTGCGCAGCAGCATCTCGGGCTTCATGTAGCCGGTGACCAGGATCCGCTGCATGTGCGGGAACTCCTCCCGGGCCCGCACGAGAAAGCTCATGCCGTTGCCACCGGGCATCAGGTGGTCGGCGATCACGACCTTGAACGATTTCTTGAAGAGGACGAATTCGGCCTCCCGCACCGAGATCGCGGTGGTGACATCGAAGAACGGGCTGAGGGCCGTGCTGAAGATGTTCAGCAGGGGCTGCTCGTCATCGATGATCAGGATCGCGGCCTTCTGGGAAGCGGCGGGCGTGGATTCCGAAGCGGACATGCCCGAGATGCTGGGGTCGGCCTTGGGCTTGGCAAATTCAAAACCCTGCATTGGCCCGGGCGGAAATGGCGGAGTCTAAAACCTGCAAACATTTCTGTCCTCACGATGTCCTGGCCGGCCAATGAGGCATGTCCGTTCCGGCCCGTTCCGGTCATCAGGTTTTCCGTTGCCTCACTCCCGCGGCATGCTTGCCTGTCCCCCTCTCGCATGGATTCGATCGATCTGTTCACCGCTGCCCGCACCGGATCACTCTCCGGCCTTCCCCTTGAGGCGCTGACCGTGGCCAACCTGACCGCCCGCAACTCCTCAGGGCACACCCCGCTCCACGCGATCGCCAAGCGGGGCCTCCTGCACGAGCTGCCGGCCGGCATGCTGAACGCCGGCCTCCTCGCCACCCGCAACGATTCCGGCTACACGGTTTACCACCAGGCGGCGCTGGGCGGTCACCTCGACCAGATCCCGCCCGCCCTGCTCACGCTCGAACACCTTACGCTCACCAGCAACGCCGGCTACACCGCGCTGCACAGCGCCGCGGGTTACGGCCACCTCGGCCAAGTCCCGGCCAGCGTCCTGCAGGCGGCCGACCCCAGCCTGAAAACCCACCTCGGCCAGACCATCTTCCACGAGGCCGCGGAACACGGCGCCCTCGACCGCTTGCCCGCCAGCCTGATCACGGCGGAGCGGTTGCTGGAAAAAAATATCAGCGGCGAGACCGTCTACCACGTGGCTGCCCTGAACGGCCACCTCAACCAGCTGCCGCTGGAACTGATCACCGAGGAAGCCATGCTGCAGACGACCAACGCCGGCGACACCCCCATCCACTCCGCCGCGATTGCCGGCCACCTCGGCCAGATCCCCCCCGTGCTGCTCAATGCCCGTACCTTGATCGCTTCCAGCAAGACCGGCTTCACCCCGATCCATGCGGCGGCCGAGACCGGCCAGCTCGACCGGATCCCCGCGCAGGTGCTCACGCCCGAGCTGCTCCTCACCCGCAACGACAACGGCGACACCCCCCTGCACGCCGCCGCCTTCGAGGGCCACCTTGACCAGATTCCCCCGGAAATGCTCACGGAGGAAATGATCGAGACCCGGAATTATGAGGGCCTCACCGTCGGCCGCATCGCCACCGACCGGAAGTTCGTCGACCAGATCCCCGAGGCCGTCCGCCCCAAGCCCCCCGGCGCCTTCCAGCGCTTCATGTCGAAGCTCGGCAGCACTCGCGCGCCGTTTTAGGCTTGGTTCCGTGCTTTCCGGATCCGCCTAGGATCAAAATGGCGAAGCCATTTTGGCTGGGCCACCGGTGGGCGGAGCCCGCCGGTGGCCTGATTTTCCCCTTTCCCTCGCGGACGGCGTGAACTTTGCTGCGGGTTCCTTATTCCATGAACACCACCATCACCGCCATCACCGCCCGTGAGATCATCGATTCCCGCGGCAATCCGACCGTCGAGGTCGATGTCCGCCTCGCCTCCGGCCACCTCGGCCGCGCCGCCGTGCCCTCGGGCGCGAGCACCGGCGAGCATGAGGCCATCGAACTCCGCGACGGCGACAAGGCCCGCTACGGCGGCAAGGGCACCCAGAAGGCCGTCGGCAACGTGAAGGGCAAGATCGCCCCCGCCCTGCTCGGCTGGGACGCCTGCGACCAGACCGGCATTGACGCCGCCATGATCAAGCTCGATGGCACGAAGACGAAGGCGAAGCTCGGCGCCAACGCCATTCTCGGCGTCTCCCTCGCGACCGCCAAGGCCGCCGCCGCCGCGCTGAACCAGCCCCTCTACAAGTACCTCGGCGGACCGAACGCCAAAGTCCTCCCGGTCCCGATGATGAACATCATGAACGGCGGCGCCCACTCGGACGCCCCGATCGACTTCCAAGAGTTCATGATCATGCCGACTGGTGCCAAGAGCTTCTCCGAGGCCCTCCGCATGGGCTGCGAGATCTTCCATTCCCTCAAGAAGGTCCTCAAGGACAAGGGCCTCGCCACCGCTGTCGGCGACGAGGGCGGCTTCGCCCCCAAGCTCGCCTCCACCGAGGCCGCGCTCGACGCCATCGCCCTCGCGGTGAAGAACGCCGGCTACAAGTTGGGCAAGGACATCAACCTCGCCCTCGATGTCGCTGCCTCCGAGTTCTACGTGAAGGAGAAGAAGCAGTACGTCTTCAAGAAGTCCTCCGGCGACGTCCTCTCGGGCGACGAGATGGTGGAGTTCTACCGCAAGCTCACCTCGAAGTACCCGATCATCTCGATCGAGGACGGCTGCGCCGAGGGTGACTGGGTCACCTGGAAGAAGCTCACCGACGCCATCGGCGACCGCGTGCAGCTCGTGGGCGACGATCTCTTCGTCACCAACACTGAGTTCCTCCGGAAGGGCATCGAGACCGGCACCGCCAACTCGATCCTCGTCAAGGTGAACCAGATCGGCTCCCTCACCGAGACCCTCGACGCCGTCGAGATGGCCAAGGAGGCCAACTACACTGCCGTCATCTCCCACCGCTCCGGTGAGACCGAGGACGTCACCATCGCCGACATCGCCGTCGCGACCAACGCCGGCCAGATCAAGACTGGCTCGCTCTGCCGCACCGACCGTGTCGCGAAGTACAACCAGCTCCTCCGCATCGAGGAAGAGCTCGGCGCCAGCGCGATCTACGGCGGGAAGATGTAAGGTAGGGCTGGCTCGACGAGCCGGCCGCGATCGATTCAGTTTTCAAAGGCCGGGCTTAATTACCCGGCCTTTTTATTTGGAGAATGTGGAAAGCTGGAAATCAGGAAATGGATTGCTGAGCCCATCCCGCTTTCCTACTTTCCATATTCGCTATCTGCGCCCTATTCCGCCTGCACGACATACCCCCGCAGGTACTCACTCTCCGGCATCGTCACGAGGACGGGGTGATCCGTCGGCTGGTGACAGAACTCCACGATCCGCACCTTCCGCTTCGCATCGGCCGCCGCGCCCGCGAGGACGGAGCGCAGCTCGGCGTCCTGCATGTGGTGTGAGCAGGTGTAGGTCGCGAGGACGCCGCCCGGCGCGAGCCGCTGCAGGGCTCGCAGGTTGATTTCCTTGTATCCCCGAAGCGCACCCTCAAGCGCGCTCTTCGATTTGGCGAACGGCGGAGGGTCGAGGATGATCACATCCCACGGCACATCCCCGCCGCGCGCGGCGTCGTTAAACCAGTCGAAGACATTGGCCACGGCGAACTCCGCCTCCACGCCGTTGCGCTCGGCGTTGCGCCGGGCCGCCGCGACGGCGTCCTCCGCGCTGTCGAGGCCCAGCACGTAGGAAGCTCCGGCGCGAGCAGCGTGCAGGGCAAACGGGCCCTGGTTGCAGAACGCGTCGAGCACCCGCTTGCCCGCACAGTACTTCGCCACCAGCGGATGCTGCGCGCGCTGGTCGAGGTAGAATCCGGTCTTTTGTCCCGACAGCAGGTCGAGCCAGTAATCGAAACCGTCGATCTTTACCCAACGCGGCGCCCACGGCTTGCCCGAACGGGTATGCACCTCGAGCGGCAGGCCCTCGAGCCGGCGGATCGGAGCGTCGTTGCGGAAGATAATCTCGGCCGGCTTGAGCGCCTCGGCCAGCAGGTCGCCGATCAGACCACCGCGCTGCTCCAGCGCCAGGCTCTGGATCTGCACTACGAGTGTCTCGCCGAATTTGTCGACGACGAGGCCCGGCAGGTCGTCGGACTCCGACCAGACCAGGCGGCAGTTGTCCGGCAGGGCGGCGACTCCGCTGCCCGCCGGTGGATTGTTTGCAGGCAAAGCCGAAGCCGCTGGCGCGGCTTCGCGAGGTCGGCCGCTCTGGCCGCGATTGAATTCCGCGATGGTTGGCGGCGGTCCGTCCTGGCCGCGATTGGATGCTTCGACAGGTAGGGCTGACCCGCTGGGTCGGCCGCGATCATCCGGTCGGGCCAGCCCCGCGGCAGGCTCTGGGCCCTGAGCTTGTCGAACGGGCGGCCCAACCCTACCCCCGGACCGCCGCGCGATCGCGCGGCCAATCGCCGCCCCGAGAAACGCCGCATCCAGCGCCACCCGCTCACGGCTCAGCCGGCGCCAGATGATCTGGGAGCGCGAATTGTAGATGCCCGAACCGAGAAAACGATTCGCCCGGTCGCGGCACTCCACCACCTGGCCGTCGTGCTCCGGTGACAGCAGCTCCACCACCTCGTTGGCAAAGACCCACGGATGTCCCGACAAGACACGGGGCTTGGCATTGGGCTTAAGAGTGAGTGCGGGAACGGCCATGCCGACACCCTGACCGGTGCCCTTTGCCCGCGCCAAATCAATTCTCGGCACGGCATTTGGCACACAGAGACACAGAGGGCACAGAGACCGGACGGATGGGATGTCCCAAATCCACGATTGGGCTCTGTGTTCTCCGTGTCTCTGTGTGCCGCCAAAGGCTTGGATTCGACAACTTCTCCCTTCCCCTGTCGGCCCAGACCTTCTTCCCTCTCCCCTCCCACGCCATGTCACCCGCCGCCGAAATCGCCCGCCGTCGCACCTTTGCGATCATCTCGCACCCGGATGCGGGCAAGACGACGCTGACCGAGAAGTTCCTGCTCTACGGCAACGCCATCCACCTCGCCGGCGCCGTGAAGGACCGCAAGAACCAGCGCGCCACCGCCTCCGACTGGATGGAGCTCGAGAAGCAGCGCGGCATTTCCATCAGCTCGACCGTCCTCCAGTTCGACTTTGCCGGCTGCGCCGTCAATCTGCTCGACACCCCCGGTCACAAGGACTTTTCCGAGGACACCTACCGCGTGCTCACCGCCGTCGACGCCGCCCTCATGGTGATCGACGCCGCCAAGGGTGTGGAAACCCAGACCCGCAAGCTCTTCGAGGTCTGCCGCCGCCGCGGCGTGCCGATCTTCACGTTCATGAACAAGTGCGACCGGCCGACGCGCAACCCGCTCGACCTGCTCGACGAGCTGGAGAGCGTGCTCGGCCTGCAGTCCTCGCCCGTCATCTGGCCCCTCGGCAATGGCCCGCAGTTCAAGGGCGTCTTCGACCGCCGCACCCGCGAGGTGCACCTCTTCGAGCGTGTCCCCGGCGGCAAGTTCCAGGCCCCGGTAAATGTCACCGACCTCGACGACAAGGCTGTCCGCGACAAGCTCGACGACGACACCTACGCCAACGTGAAGGAGCAGCTCGAGATGCTCGACGGCGCCGGCCACCCGTTCGACCTCGCCAAGGTCCGCGCCGGCCAGCAGACCCCGGTCTACTTCGGCAGCGCTGTGAACAATTTCGGCATTGAGCTCCTGCTGAACGGATTTCTCCAGGACTCCGTGCCGCCGCAGCCCCGTACAAATTCGGTGCCGGGCTGGACCGGGAGTGCCAAGTTCCAAGTGACAAGTGACAAGAGCCAGGCATCGGACGCCGATCCTCTCGTCACTCGTCACCCGTCACCCGTCACTTCGATCGTCCCGATCGACTACCCGAAGTTCTCCGGCTTCATCTTCAAGATCCAGGCGAACATGGACGCGAAGCACCGCGATCGCATCGCCTTCCTCCGCGTCTGCTCGGGCAAGTTTGAGCGCGACATGGTCGTGACCCACCAGCGCACCGGCAAGCAGGTGCGCCTGTCGTCGTCGCACAAGCTCTTCGGCCGCGAGCGCGAGACCGTGGATGTGGCCTGGCCCGGCGACGTGATCGGCCTCGTCGGCCACGGCGAGTTCGGCATCGGCGACACCCTCACCGAGGACCGCGGCATCATCTACAACGAGATCCCGCGTTTTCCGTCCGAGGTCTTCACCTACATCTCCAACCCGAACAGCGGCGACTCGAAGAAGTACCGCGCTGGCCTGGAGCAGCTCCTGCAGGAGGGCGTCGTCCAGTCCTTCATGCCCCGCAACGCCCCGCCCGGCTCGACCCTCCTCGCCGCCGTCGGCCCGCTGCAGTTCGAGGTCGTGCAGTGGCGCATGCAGAGCGAGTACAACGCCGAGTCCCGCCTCACGCCCACGCCCTGGACCCTGCTCCGCTGGGTGACGAAAGCCGACGGCACCACCCTGCGCCAGCCCAACGGCTCGATCGACTTCACGCCCTACATCGTCGCCACCAGCGTCAGCTTCGGCGTCGACAAGTTCGACCAGCCCATCGTGCTTTTCCCCAACGAGTGGACGATGCGGTATTTCTTGGAGAAGAACGCCGACCTAAAGCTGCACGATCTGCCGCTCGATCCGGTTTAAGGCCTCGGAGTTTTTAACCGCGGATTTCGCGGATTTACGCGGATGAGGCTGGGTCCGACGTCACGGCGAGCCGGGATTTTAGACCGATCTGAGGCAGTGCCTCAGACGCCGTGATGACTACCCAATAGGAAAATTTGCGACCGCATTGGATTTGAACCGATCCTCCCTTTGCTCAGTGGCCTCCTGCGAACAATAGGGTCGATTCCCATTGCGGCCGGCTCGTCGAGCCAGCCCTACCCTTCGGAACGGCGCCGCGGCACGAGCGAAACTCCGATGCGCGTCAGCAGTGCGTCGGCGATGAGGAGCCCCAGCAGGGCCGACACGACCCAGACACGAATCGAGCGCCACGCGATGGGCCGCGGCGATTTCCACACGTCGGCCAGATTGGTCTGCTCCTTGCCTCCGCTGCGGGCGCTTAGGGATTGCAGCTCCTCCAGACGCGAGCGCTCGAAGGCCCACTCGGCGGCGCCGACCACCGTGAGCGGGCCGAACGGCAGGGCCACGTTGCCGATGCGCACCGCCCCGCGCGCCACCTTGCCCGGGACCAGCACGGTCGTGGCTCGGAAGCGGCCGGGCTCGATCTTTTCCCAGATCAGGGGGCGGCGCGTGACGGCCACCGTGTTGCCGCCACTCTCGGCCAGCTGGGCGACCGGGGGCGTCGCGGCGATGCGGCTCTGCCAGCTCTCGTCGTAGAGCAGGTCCAGCGTGACGCGCTCCCCATCGATCTCCGCGCGCAACGCCAGGCCGGGCGGTGTGTCGTCGCCGGCCAGCCAGCGCGCCATGGTCTGGGCGAAGTCGCCATAGCCCGGCCAGTCGCGCACGTACTTCGAGTAGTCTCCGCCGAGCGGGAAGGACACGGCGGCCACGCGACCCGCGCCGCGCTGCCAGGTGGCCACGAGCGGGGCGGCATATTCGTCGGTTGTCACGAGGCCCTGCGTCGCGCCATCGCGCAGATAGCTGAGGTTGTAGCCGTCCACCGTCTTCAGCCACGAGGGATCCTTGGCCGCGACCTCGCTCCAGCCGGGCGTGCCCTTGGCGCCGGTGGGATCGGTGATGAACGCCGACCGGGCGATCGAGACCGTCTCCTGGGCAAACAGGTTCGGCAGCTCCTCGGCGTCCGAGGTGAAGAAAATCCGCCCGCCGCCGATCCGGGCCACTTCCTTCAGAATGTCGGCGTCCTGGTCCTGCTCGGTGCCGAGGCCGATCACGCTGATCGTGCCGCCCTCGCGTTTGATCAGCTCCGCCACGGCCTCGAAGCCGTCCACGTCCTGACGCGAGTCGTTCGCATCGCCGAAAAGAATGATATGCCGCACGCCGGTCTGGGCCTGCCGCAGTTCGTCCCAGCCGGACTGCAGCCCAAGCGGCACCACGTGCCCGCCGCCGCCGGTGTTCACCTGCTTCACGGCGTTGATGATGCTGTCGCGGTTCGGTCCGACCTCGGTCAGGAACACGATCGGGTGCGCGACGCGGTCCACCGCAAAGATCGCCACGGCGTCGATGTCGCCCAGCAGCTCGACCGCCCGCGCCGCGCCGGCGTCGGCCAGGTCCATCTTGGTCTGGCCGTTCCCAACCGACATCCCCATCGAGCCCGAGCGGTCCATCACGATCGCCATCGCGGTGGCAAACTTCCGCTGGTCCTTGCGCAGCTCCATCGAGACCGGGAGCAGTTCGTCGATGGCCGAGGCGAAGTACCCGCCCGAGCCGAAGCTGTTCTGCCCGCCGACCATCAGGAGTCCCCCGCCCTGCTCGCGGACAAAGAAATCGAGCGCCCCGAGCAAATCGCGCCCCACCCGGTTGGCCGGCACGTTGTTGATCACCACCGCCCGCGCGCCGGTGAGCTGCGAGGCGGTCAGGGCCGAGGGATCCGTGACCACCTCTACCGCCAGCCCCTGCGAACCCATCAACGCCGCCAGCGGATCATCCGGATAATTCGTGACGAGCATCACCCGCGGTCCGCCCGCGATCTCGCTCCAGCCGTTCGCCAGGTTGTTCTCCGGATGGGCGTCATCGGGCGGCCGGATGCGCACCTCGTAACGCACCGCCCCGCTGCCGGTCAGTCGGTCCGTCAGGCGCACGTGCGCCGTGCCGGAGCGCGCGGAGGCCGTGCCGCTCGCGGCGAGCACGCCGGCCCGGTGCAGTTCCCACGGGATCTCGGCATTGCCCGAGCCGGTGGCGGTGAACTCGATCAGGAACGCCTCGCCCGACAGCACCCGCGGCGGCACATCGAGGGCGCTGATCCGCCAGTCCGCCGTCGCCGGCTCGGTCAGCAGGCGGAAATCCAAGGGCACCCGGCTGCGCAACAGGGCGTCGGCCGCCGCCCCGAGCGGCTCGGTCGCATAACCATCCGTGAGGGCGAGGATGCGCGCCGCCCGTCCCTCGGGCATCTGCGCCAGGGTGTAATCGAGCGCCGAGCCTAGGCGGGTCTGGTGCCGCGCCCCCTCGAAGACGGGATCGCCGACGTCGCGCCGCACCGCCTCGCCCGCGTAGTCGACGTAGATGACCCGGTCCTCCCGGCCGCGCGACTTCTCCAGAATCGCATCGATTTCCTGCGCCTGTCGCGACATCGCCGCCTCCGCCGAATCCGAGCGGTCCGCCAGCACCCAGAGGTCGAGCCCCGAGCTGGAAAGCCGGATGCGTGGCCCCGCCAGCACGAAGACGAGTCCCACCAGCAGCAGGCCGCGCAGCGGCTCGTGCAGCCGCAGTCCGCGCCATTTCCAAGCGACAGCCACCAGCGCCGGCAGCAGGAAAAACCACTCGGGTGAACCGAAGGTCATGCCGCGCCTCCCTTCGCCACTGTCCGCCGGCGGGCCAGCGGCTCCCACCAGCTGCCCAGCAGCGCGCCGATCATGACCAGCAGCCAGAACGGAGCCAGCGGGTCCTCACGCGAGTTGCGCTCGATCGCTGCCTGACGCGTGCCGGGCAGCTCGATCGTGAATGTGGCCGCTTCCTTGAAGTCACTCTGCCGCGAGTCGCCAAACTGCACCGCCCCGCGCACGATCAGTTCCTCGCCCGCCTTCAGCACAAAGAAGCCCGGGCGGCCCGGCGTGCGCGGCACCCGGCGCTCCTCGATGGTCAGGGTGCGCGTGGCCGTTTCCCCGCCCTCGGCGGGACGAAAATCGAGCGTCAGCGGTTCCTCAGGCGAGACCCCGGCGAGTGTCAGCGCTCCGTCCGTGTCGAAGTTCCCCGCCCACGCCGCCCGCTGGGCATCGCGCTCGGCCTCGAGGAAGCGGCGGACGAGCAGCACCGTCGCCGGCAGCCGCGCCGCGTTGGAACGCTCCCAGTCGAAGGCGAGGAAGAGCTGGCGCCGGGCACCCAAGCCGCTGCGGATAAAGGCCAGCGGACGGTTGTCCTGCCAAAGAAGCGGCGAATCACCGGCCTTACTCGCGAAACCGAACGGACCCAGTCCCAGCCAACCCTGCCAGTTGAGCGCAGCCACCAGCGGATCCCGCGCCGGAATCACCGGGGCAGTCGCAAGCTTGGCGTCGGCCGCCTTGGGGTCGGCGGCGGCCCAATAAATGCCGGGTGCCGTGATCGCGGCCGCGTCGGCTTCCGTCAGGCGGGCCAGTCGCAGGGCAAAGCCCCCCGTCGCGCCCGGGGCGTGCACGCCCGCCACCCCCGCACTGACCTTGCGGAAGAAGTCCGCGGTGGCATCTCCGCCCTCGACCCGCAGCGGGAGGGGCTTGGCCGCGGGACGCTGGAGCGGCAGCCGGTCGTCGAGGGCAAACTCATCGGCGTCGAGCACGACAACGACCCGCTCGGCGCCGCCGGAAAATTCCCCGCTGATCTCGGCGAGAGCGCCCGGGGCGAGCTCGAGCGGCTGCGTGGCCGAGGCAGACACCTGGGCCTGCCCGACCGTCTCATAGTGCCAGGTGCGCCGCTGGGCCGTGGCCGCGTGGTTTTGCACCACGGCCCGCCAGCGGTGATTCGTGCCAGCCTCGTCCACCGGCTCGGTGGCGGAACCGGCGAAGCCCACGTTCGCAAGCGGCTTGCCCACGCCGGCGGCCCGCTGGCCCGGTGACACCTTGGTGCGGGAATCGGTGATGAGAAAGGTGCGGCCCGAGATCCCCGCCAGGGCACTCGCGAGACGCAGCTGCGGGTTGAGGTCGTGCGAGCCGAGCTGCGGTTGCCAGCGGGCAAAGGCCTCCGACGCCATGCGGCGTTCCTCACCCCGGTAGAGTGGCGGCTGGCGCTGGTCGGTGGTCAGAATCACCCACGTGGTGCGCTCGGCCAGACCCTGCGCCTGGTCCATCTCGCGCTCGGCCGCGGCGAGCGCCGGGGCACGGAACGCCGTCATCGAGGCCGAGGCGTTAAAGACAATCACCACCGTCTGCGACGAGCCCGACAACACCCAGCGCGGCTCGGTCAGGAGCCAAACCGCCGCCAGCGCGGCCAGAAGCTGCAGCCAGAGGGCCCGCGAGGTGCGGAGCTTCTCCCACGTGCGCCCCCGGGTGCTGTCGGGCGCGAGGTGCTCGATCAGGAACCAGGTGCTGGTCGTGAAGGTGCGCGCCTTTTGCTGCAGGAAATGGATCGCGAGGATGACCGGCACGGCCAGCAGCGCCCAGAGCCCGGCGGGATTGCCGAGCAGGAACGCCAAGGGAAATGGCTCGGGAAAACTCATGGATGCGATGCCGGAAATTTGCCCGCGAATGGACGCAAATGGACGCGTATAAAATAGCCGATAATTTCGGAAATTGACTGGAGCAGGCCCCACTCAGGATTTCCGGATTCGCATGAATTCGCGTCCATTCGCGGGCAAAAACAGGTCGTCATAGCACCGACTCCACCGCGCCCACGGCCAGCGGCTCGCCGCCCAGCGCGGCCGGGAGCGGCTGCTCGCAGGGCACACGGGCAAAGATCACGTTCCGCCGCTGGCAGGCCTCGCGCCAGAGATTGAAATGCCGGGCGTACGCCTCGCGGTAGTTCTCCGCCACTCGGTGGTCGATGCGCTGGCGCCGCATGGTGCCGGTCTCGCAGTCCGTCAGCTCGCAGTTCCCGCGCCAGAGCAGGTCGCCCTCCGCCGCCAGCGAGGGCACCAGCACGATCCCGATGCCCGAGCCCACGGCCAGCCCCGCGATGAACGGGCCCGGATCGCCCGGGAAAAGGAGATCGGAAATGAAAACCTTGAGCGCCCCGGAACGCCAAGAGACACCGGAGGGAACCCCCGTGGCCTCGCCCGCCACTGCGGCACGCAGTCGTTCCCGCCAGCGCCCGGCGCGCACCTCGGTGAGATCCAGCGGCTGGATCGTCCGACCGGCCACGGCATGGATCCGGACGGGAGCCATCGCGTGGTCGGCACTCGCGACGGCAAACGCGAGCAGCTCGTCCGCCCGCAGGGCCTTCTCCGGCGTGAACGCCATCGAGGCGGAGACATCGATGAGAACATCGACCGAGGGCGAAACCTCTGCCCGGTAGAGCTTCATCGTCAGCGCACCTGTGCGGGCGTAGGCCTGCCAGTGGATGTGCCGCGGGTCGTCGCCGGGGGCGTAGCCGCGGTGGTCCTGGAAATCGAGTGAACTACCGGCCCCGGCGCCGAGCCAGGAACCCACCGGGCCGCGCCAGGTTTGCCGGGCGAAGGGCAGGCGCCAGCGGGCGGCGGCGGCAAGCGCACCGTGCTGCGCCGTGGGGACGGGGCGCGCCGCGTGGCTCATGACGTCGGGGTGGACTCATCAGGCTCGTTCCTGATGCGGATCACGATGTCCTCCAGCCGCTCCCAGTACGGCCGGGCCCGGACCCAGGCGAGCCCCAGCAGGCTGATCGCGAAGATCCCCTGCACCGCATAAGCCAGGGGGTTGCCCAGGTTGTAGCCCGGGATGATGTTCACGATCAGCGATGCCACCGGGAGCACCGACACGAGGTCGGGCAGCAACGCGAACCGCGGGTAGGCCACCGACAACGCGTAGCTCATACCCAGCAGCGTGCCGGCGCCGCCGATCATCACGAAGTAGAACCCGCCCAGCTGCCGCGGCGGCTTGCGCATGAAGGAAATCACCACGGCCGGATAGGCCAGCGCCTCCAGCGCGAGCACGGCCAGCCAGGGCCAGGTGACGAGCTGGGACTCGCCCAACCGCAACGGGCCGGCGTAGACCATGCCGTTGACAACCGTCGGGGAGGAGCTGGCGGCGACGAGGGCAAAGGTCACCGCGCAGGCCGCCCAGAGCAGCGAGGACAGCAGCGCGTAGAGCAGCGCGCTGGGCCAGCCCGGCAGGGTCATGCGGAGCAGCACCCGGGAGAGCGCCGTGAGCTTGGACGCGGCCCGCACGTGCACCGCCATCGGCTGCTGCACGTTGCTCAGCTCGCCGAAGCAGACCAGGCTGAGGAAGAGCGCCGCAAAAAGCAGCTGGGCGGCAAAGATTCCCACCACGGCCGGTGAACCGGCAAAGGGCAGCACCACCGGGGCGAAGACCACCGGGGCGAGCGCGAGGAGCGGCAGGCTCCGCGCCAGCAGGCTGTGGTTCTCGGCGGGCGGGGCGATGTTGCGCACCGCGGCCACGAGGAAGAACAGCAGCAGCAGGGCGGCGTTGTAACAGAGCAGCACGATGCCGGTGATCGGGATCGCGGCAGCCAAGGCACCGGTGCCGGAGATCCCCGCGATGGCGGTCCGCCCCAGCGAGGACAGCGCGATGATCACCCCGACCCCCACGAAGCGGAAAACCTTGCCGAGCCCGGCGCCCCAGAGTCCCGCCGCCGTGAGCAGCGCGCAGCCGCCCAGCAGCATCAGGCACTGCCACGCGTCGCGCCCCAGGTCCACCGACCCGGCAAAGTAGCGCACGATGCCGTACGGCAGCACCGCCACCAGCAGCAACACCGCCTGCAGGACGAGCGAACCCCACTTGGCGACGACGATCCGCCACGCATTCAGGCGCGTGAGCAGCAACAGGTCGATCGTCCGCGTGGTGACCTCAAGTTGCAGCGCCCCGAGTGCGCGGCCGGGCGTGACCAGCAGCAGCAGCACGGTGAGCAGGGTCCAGAAGAGGCCATCGAGCGCGCTGAAGGCGCTCTGCCGGACGTAGACATTCGGCGAGGACGCCGCGGCGGCGAAGGAGCTCATCAGCAGCGCCATGGCGACCTGGCAGCCGATGAAGGCGCCGACAAAGCCGCGCGTGCGCATGCCCTGGCGGAGTTCCTTTACCATCATGGCCGGCAGCCAGCCGGGAAAGTCCCGGCGGGCGATGGTGGGCAGGGCCGCAGCGGTGGCGGTGGCAGCGGTGTCGCTCATGGGTTGGGTCCTCCCCCGCCCGACTTGAGCACGGGCGGCTCGCGGAGCATCTCCACAAAGGCCTCCTCGAGGCGGCGTTCCTCGCGGTGGAAATCGGAAATCACGATGCCGTCGGTGATCATCCGCTTCAGCTCGGCGGCCAGCCGCTGCGAATCGTCACCCGAGAACTCGGCCCGCGCTCCCTGGTTGCGTTCGCTCACCAGGCGCCAGCCGGCGCGCACCGCCAGCCATTCCAAGAGGGGCGCGACCGGGCCCTCGACGGAGATGTCGACCATGCAGATCGGGCCCTCGGTGCCGCGGCGCAGCGTGTGCGTGTCGCCGTGGTGCACGATGCCGCCGCGGTCCATGAAGATCAGCGTGTCGCACATCTCGCCGAGCTCGGAGAGGATGTGGGAGCTGATCAGGAGCGTCTTGCCCTGGTCCTTCAGCACGCGGACGAGGTTCTTGAACTCGAGCCGGGCCTTGGGATCGAGGCCGGCCGCCGGCTCGTCGAGAATCAGGAAGGCCGGGTCGTTCAGCAGTGTGCGCGCGAGGCAGAGCCGCTGGGTCTGGCCCTTGGAAAGCTTGTCCATCGGCCGCTCCGCCAGCTCGCGCAGATCGGTGAAATCCGTCACCTCGTCCACCCGGCGCTCCAGCGCGGTGCCCCGCAGGCCGTGGGCCCGCGCGTAGAAGTCGAGGTAGTCGGCCACGGCCATGTCGGTGTACGCGGTGAAGTGGTCCGGCATCCAGCCAATGCCCGAGCGCACCTCGTTGGGGTACTCGACGATGTCCACGCCGCGCAGGCGGACCGTGCCGCCGGTGGGCATGTCGAGCGTGGCGAGGATGCGCATCGTGGTGGTCTTGCCGGCCCCGTTGGCGCCGATCAGGCCGACGACCGCCCCGCGGGGCAGGTCGAAGGAGACGCCGTTGACGGCATGGACGCCGTCGAACCAGCGCACCAGGTCGCGGACCTCGAGCAGCGGGGCGGCGCTCATCGGGCACCTCCCGCCGCGGGCACCAGGGCCCGGGATTCCGCGATGCCGGTGTAGGCCACGCGCGACTCCTTCCACTCGATGGACGAAAGGGTCTCGATCGGCGCGAGGTCGGATTTGCCGCCGTAGGCCATCCAGCGCCCGGGCAGGTCGGCCGTGACCGCCTCCAGCACCTGCTGGAAGGCCGCGCTGCCGCCGAGCAACGCCGCACTCAACCGGGCGGAATCGGGGGCCGGTGTGAGGGTGGTCGCCTTGCCGGGCAACACCTCGGAGGCGGTCCAGCGGCGGCCCTGCGCATCGACGAGGACGAAGCTCTTCAGTTCCACCGGGAGGCTGGACTCGACCACCGGCGCGCCGTTCGCGGCGGTGGCTACCTGTTCGACCCGGCCGCGGCTCGGCACGAGTTGCCGGAGCTGGTGTGCCTGGCGCGAGCGGTTCATGAACCAGTCGCCTTCCGCCCGGCCGGCCTCGCGGGCCTGCTGCCGGACCGGCGCCACGATGCCCTCGACCGGCATGCCGGCCAGCAGCACGTCGTCGGCGAGGCCGAAGTCGCGCTGTGTCAGGTAGCCCGTGCGGCTCGCCTGTTCCTGGAAGATCGCGGCCTGGTTCTGGCCGGGCACGAGCGCGACGATCGCCGCGCGCTGGCCCTCGCCGCCCACGCCGTCCTGCACCAGGATCACGAGGGCGAGCGTGAGCCCGCCGAGGAGGGCCAGCGCCGGCGTGGTCCAGAAGAGGCGGTACCGGGCCTGCCCCCGGGCAAAAACCCAGAGATTGACCGGCCCGATCAGGGCCGCAAAGAGGAGCAGAAAGGTGATCAGCCACGTGGCGCTCGAGCCGGTGTCGGCCACCTCGGTCCCGAGCGTGGTTTCCTTCAGGTCGAGCGCGGCACGCTCCGGCAGGCCGAGGCTGACGGACTCGAGCCGGAGGAGCGGCGCCAGCTCCGCGGCCGGGCGGCCGTCGATGGCCGGGATCATGCGCAGCCAGCCGGCGCCGATTTTCTGCTCCCGCACCGGGCCGGTGCTGGCCGGCCCGACGACAGTCAGAAATCCGCCCATCGCCACCCAGCCGCGGAGCGCGGCCTGCCGGGCCGCATCGAGCCCGGCAAATTCCGCCTCGGTGATGATCACCGAATGGAAGCTGCTCCAGACGCGCCAGTCGGCGGGCACGGTGACCGGATCAACCAGCGTGAGCAGCGGGGCCATGCTGCCGACGCCGAGGAACTGACCGCGCAAAAAGGGATCGGTCCCCGGACTGGCGGCCAGCGGCGGAATCGTGCCCTGGGCGCTATTGAGCGAACCCGACAGGCTCTGGCGGGCACCTTGGGGCAATCCCGGCCCGGCCATCTCCACATTGATGCTGTAGTTCTGGGCTGCGAAACTCCGGACCAGGATCGTGGCCGGCACCACCGCCGTGGGCGACGGGCCCGCACTGGGAGGAGGCGGGGTGAAACCGGGCGGGATCGGCACCTGCTCGGTGTAAGTGATCACGCGTTCCACCTGGGCCTGGCCGCCCCGGCCCGCCGGGAGAGGTGTAATGGTCAGCGTGAAAGCGGGCGGCAGGGTCGCTCGGGACGGCAGGACTAGCTGCGCGGGCGCCCCTTGATGCCGGAAGGTGACCTTCACATCCATCATGCCCGGAGTGGTGCTGGCGGTGACCTCACTGCTCGTCTGCTGGGTCCGGTTCATGTTGGGCACGCCGGCACCGCCGAGGCGGGTCCGGGCGACGCTCACCACCGTGCTGATGGCACCCGCGGCGGGTGAAGCCGGCGACGTGGGGGTGACCGCGCTCTGGACCACGACCGTGGTCGTCCGCGTCACGTTGCCCGTCAGGTCCGGCGAAGCGACGGACATGGTCGTGCGTGGCGGCAGGGAGCTTTGCGGGATCACCCGCAACAAGGTCGCGGGACCGGTCTGGGTGATTTGGAAGGTGGTCTCGAGGACGCCGTTCACCACCCGGCTCCCCATCTGCCGGGTGTTTTGACGCTGCAGACCCTGGGGCGCCGGAACGACACCGGGAATCTGCGGCACACTGGGACCGCCCGGCCCGCCGCGTCCGCCGACCGCGGCGGCCAGGTTGATCTCATTTGCCACCACCCCCGGCAGCGCGAGCGGCACGTAGTACCAGGCCTCTCGGTTCTGGCGGCTGGCGACGGTCATTTCGAGGCCGCTGCCAACCTCTCCGGGAAACTCGTTCGGTGAACCCGCGGTGAAGTGAAAACGCCAGGTGCCGTCACGGTCGGAGTTGTTCTCCACGAACACCCGGACGGGCATGAAGCCGAAGCGCGGCGAGAACGTGAGCGGGGTCGTGAACTTCACGGTGATCCCCGAGCCGGTGTTCGTGCCGATATTGTAGGACGTCTCGGCTTTGGCGGCGCCCAACAGCAGCGCCGCATATGCCATGGCGCAGGCGACCGTCCGACCCAAAGGACGAGCGGCAAGCAGGATGGTCCTGAATAAACGCATGCGACTGGTTGAATTCATTTTGAATGAATTCAACTTCAGGCAATTTTCGCGGACCGCAGCGTGCCCGGCAGGGGCTTCGGCTGGGCCGGAATCTCGGCGAGCAGCTTCTCCACCACGCCCTGCGGGGTCGAGCCGTCGAGACGCGCGGTGTGCTCCAGGATGATGCGATGACCGAGCACGGAACGGGCCACGGCCTGCACATCCTCAAAGCTCAAGTGCGGCCGGCCGTGCCGGATCGCGCGGGCGCGGCCCGCCGCCGCCAGCGCGAGAGCCGCGCGCGGACTGGCCCCGAAACGCACGCCGGCCGAGGCCGCCGAGACGCCGGGCTGCGAGCCGTGGACCAGGCGCGCGATGTAGTCGGCGACTACCTCGGGCAGATGCACGCGGCGCACGAGCGCGAGCAGGCCATTGAACTCCTCGCGGGACAGCACCGGCGCCACCACGGGAACGGCGCCGAGCTCGCGGTTGAGCACGATGCGCTTGAGCACGTCGGCGGAGTTCGAGCCCACGACGATCTTGAAGAGGAAGCGGTCCAGCTGCGCCTCGGGCAGCGGATAGGTGCCCTCGAGGTCGATCGGGTTCTGGGTCGCGAGGACAAAGAACGGCTCGGGCAGCGTGTGGGTCTCGCCGCCGGCGGTCACGCGGCGCTCCTGCATGGCCTCGAGCAGGGCGGACTGCGTCTTGGGCGAGGCACGGTTGATCTCGTCCGCGAGCAGGATGTTGGCGAACACCGGGCCGGGCTGGAAAACGAAGCGGCGGCCGGCGGCGGTTTCCTCGAAGACGGGGTTGCCGGTGATGTCGCCCGGCAGCAGGTCGGGCGTGAATTGGACGCGGCGCGACTGCAGGCCGAGGCAGCCGGCGAGGCCCTTCACGAGCTCCGTCTTGCCCAGGCCGGGCAGGCCCTCGAGGAGAAGATGGCCGCGGGCCAGGACACCGGTGACCACGAGCTCGATCAGCTCCTCCTGGCCGAAGAGCACGGTGCGGAGGGTGGCGACAAGTCGTTCGAGCGAGGCGGAGGCGGCGGTCAGTTCGGTGTCAGTCGGGGGGGGCTTCGGGTCGGACATTGGGGTTGGGGAAAGGGGATCGGGCGGAACGCTCGACGTTCAACACTCAAGCAACTGGGATCGGGCCCAAAGCACTAGGTTTTTCAGGGCCGGAATTTCCGCAGGAAATCCCGGCTTCACTTGAAGAATCCCTTCAGCGCCGCGCGTTCCGCGGGTGTGAGGCGGTTGACCCAGACGGCGTCGCCACCCAGCGCGGGGGCGGCCACGGCGCCGGCCGAGGTGTTGCCGACCAGCTTGGCCGGGTCCGCCTCATGGGCTCCGGCGCTGGTGCTCAGCTTGTCGCCCAGCGAGGCCCGGCTAAGATCGCCGATGGAGAGGCCCTCGGCGGCGCCCTTGGTCTCCGTCGGGGAAGGAAGCTTGAGCGTAAGCGGGGCCGCCTCGCCGCCGCCGCCGGGTCCGCCGTTCCCCTGCCCCAGCCAGGAGGGCAAGGCGTCGCCAAACTCACCCTGGCCCCTGCCCAGGGCGCCGAGGATGCCGCGGGTCTGGGCGCCGGCCAGACCGAGCTGCTGCGCAAGCTGGGCGAGCTGCTGGGGGCTCAGGCCGGTGAGTTCGGCGAGGTTGCCCGGCATGAGCGAAAGAAGCTCCTGGTTCGCCGTGAGCGAACCGTCGCGCATGCCTTGCAGCGCGGTCGCGAGCCGCTCGGCGGCGGCCTTCAGGTCTCCGCCATCGGCGGCGGCCTGGATGGCGCTCGCGGCGGCCTCGAAGTCCCGCCCGAGCGAGGCCGCGGCGGTCGCGATCTGCTCCCGCAGGGCATCGGCGGCCTCAAGCGCGGCATGGTCGAATTGCGATCCGGGCGGGCGGCGGGCGAGCTCGGCGGCGCGTTCGGCCAGTTTCTCGAGGTCGGCGGGTGAAACCAGCTTCAGCGCCTGCAGCGCCGTGATCATCCCCTGGGTCTGGACCAGCGACGGGGGCGGCCCGGCGAAGGCCGGGAGGGCGGAGGCATCGCCAATCGGGGCGAGGACCGACAAGGCCAGCAGAGCCGCCGCGGCGCCGATCCAGCCGGCCGGGGCCTGCAGGCGCCAGCGGATGACCGGCTCGGACTTGGCCGGCGCACCCGGCCAATGGGCGACGCCCTCCGTGGCCGCGGTCAGGCGATTGTCGAGATACAGGCCCGCCTCGAGCAGCACCCGCGCCTCCGCGGTGCGGTAGAAACCGGCCCGGGCCCGCCACAAGGCGATGGTCGCGGCCAGGACCGCGAGGATGCCGATGCCCGCCGCGAGGGGCAGCTGGGGACCGCCCTGGCGGCGGACGGCGTAGATGGCCACGGCCGCTGGCGTCGCGGCAGCGAAGAACACCGGGGCGAATTGCTCCAGCCAGGCTCCGATGTTGATCCACCAGGCCAGCGTGCGCGCACGGCGCTCCCAATAGGGGCGGGCAACCTCGGGGTGCATGGGGCCGGAGCTTGGGCGGGCGCCCGGCTGAGGCAAGAACGCAGTGCCGCTCGGGCGCGCCGGGAGTACTTACTTTCCGATTCCGTGGGCGCGGAAACCGAGGGCGCGGAGCTTGGCGAGGTCGAGGATGTTGCGGCCGTCGAAAACAAAGGCGGGCTTTACCATGGAGGCATAGACCTTTTCGAAATCCAGCTTCCTGAACTCGTCCCACTCCGTTACCACGGCGAAGGCGTGCGCACCAGCGACGGCCTCGGCGGCCGAGGTGGCGATGGTCAGGCGGGCGTTTTCCTTGCCCTCGAGGACATCACGCCGGATCTCGTCGGCCGGGACCTTGGGGTCGTACACCACCACCCTCGCCTGCTCGGCGAGGAGGTCGCGCACCACGGAGATCGCCGCCGACTCGCGGGTGTCGTTGGTGTCCTTCTTGAAGGCGAAGCCCAGCACGGCGATTTTCTTGTCCGCCACGGTGTTGAACAGCGACCGCACGATGCGCGAGGCGAAGCGGTGCTTCTGCCAGTCGTTCATCTTCACGACGCTCTCCCAATAGGAGGCGACCTCGGGCAGGCCGAAGTGCTCGCAGAGGTAGACGAGGTTGAGAATGTCCTTTTGGAAGCAGGAACCGCCGAAGCCGACCGAGGCCTTGAGAAATTTCGGGCCGATGCGGGAATCGCGGCCGATCGCGCCGGCCACTTCGTCGACGTCCGCACCGGTCGCCTCACAGAGTGCGGAAATCGAATTGATGGAGGAGATGCGCTGGGCAAGGAAGGCGTTGGCCACGAGCTTGGAGAGTTCGGATGACCAGAGGTTGGTCGTGACGATGCGGTCCCGCGGCACCCAGTGGGCGTAGACGTCCACGAGGGTCTTGATCGCGGCCTCGCCCTCGGGCGTGCGCTCGCCGCCGATCAGGACGCGGTCCGGCATCTCCAGATCGGCCACGGCCGTGCCCTCCGCGAGGAACTCGGGGTTGGAGAGCACAGCGAATTTGATCCCGCGGGTGTTCGCGGCGAGGATGTCCTTGATGGTCTCGGCGGTCTTCACCGGGATCGTGGACTTCTCGACGATGATCTTCGGCGTGGTCGAGACCTCCGCGATGGTGCGGGCGACCGACTCGATGAAGCGCAGGTCGGCGGCCCGGCCGGCGCCGACGCCGTAGGTCTTGGTCGGGGTGTTGACCGCGACAAAGATGATGTCGGCGGCCTGGATCGAGGCGATGACATCGGTCGAGAAAAACAGGTTCTTGCCGCGGCACTGGCGGACGACCTCGTCGAGCCCAGGCTCGTAGATCGGCAGCGTGTCAGAATTCCAGGCCGCGATGCGGGCGGCGTTCATGTCGACGACGCGGACCTCGATCGCCGGGGCTTTGCGCGCGATCATCGCCATGGTGGGTCCGCCGACGTAGCCGGCTCCGATGCAGCAGATCTTCATAGGCCGGCTACTCTGCGGGCCGAAGCGTTGAATCCAAGGCCGATTTTTTTCCGCGGAAACACGCCGTGGAGTGCGCTCCCCGCCCTGCGACGGCGAACCCCATATCAATGTCATGCATTAAATGACATTCGCAGGGGTGATGCAGACGCAAAAAAGGCGCGGTGGATAACCGCGCCTGAAGAAAAACAAGAGGGCTCCAACTCAGGCCGGCGTGGGTGCGGCAGCCGGGCCGCTGCCGAGGGCCTCGGGCGAGGCGTTCTGGGCGGGGGCCTTGCGGCCGCCTCCCTTGTCCTCGAGCTTGGGCGGCGGGACGGGCACGACCGGGGAGCGGATTTCGCCGAATTCCAGGATTTCGAGCACATGGCGGCCCTCGAGGGTCTCGTACTGGATGAGGGCTAGGGCGATCTTCTCGAGCGCCTCGCGCCGCGCCTCGATGATCTGTTTCGCGCGGGTGTACTGCTCGTCGATGATCCGGTGGATCTCGAAGTCGATCTTCCGGTTGGTTTCCTCCGAGACATGCTCGTTGCGGGTGATGTCGCGGCCGAGGAAGACGGTATCCTGGTTCTCCCCGTACGAGATGGGCCCGAGCGGGCTCATGCCCCAGTCGCACACCATGTGGCGGGCGATTTTGGTGATTTGCTTGATGTCGCCGGCGGCGCCGCTGGAGATGTCGCCCATCACAAGCTCCTCGGCGATGCGGCCGCCGAGGCCCATGGCGATCTGGTTGAGCATGCGCTTCATCGCATGGGTGAGGATGTCCTTCTTCGGGATGAACATCGTGCTCCCCAGGCTGCGGCCGCGCGGGATGATCGTGACCTTGTGGACGGGCATGTGGCCGTCATCAAGGACCGCCTGGATGAGGGCGTGGCCGGCCTCGTGGTAGGCGGTGAGCTTCTTCTCCTCGTCGTCCATCAGGCGGCGGCGCTCGCGGCCGAACTGGACCTTCTCGCGGGCGTCCTCGACATCGACCATCTCGACCTTCTTGCGATTGCGGCGGGCGGCGAGCAGCGCGGCCTCGTTAAGGAGATTGGCGAGCTCGGCGCCGGAAAGACCGGGGGTGCCGCGGGCGATGACGTGGAGGTCGACGTTCTCGGCGAGGCTGATCTTGCGGGCGTGGACGCGCAGGATCTGCTCGCGGCCGTTGATGTCGGGCAGGTCGACGTAGATCTGGCGGTCGAAGCGGCCGGGCCGCAGTAGCGCGCTGTCGAGCACGTCCGGACGGTTGGTCGCGGCAATGATGATAACGCCCTCGGTGGTGTCGAAGCCGTCCATTTCTACCAGCAGCGAGTTGAGGGTCTGCTCGCGCTCGTCGTTGCCGCCGCCGAGGCCGGCGCCACGCTGGCGGCCGACGGCGTCGATCTCGTCGATGAAGATCAGGCAGGGGGCGTTCTTGCGGCCCTGCTCGAACATGTCGCGGACGCGGCTGGCGCCAACGCCGACGAACATCTCGACGAAGTCGGAGCCGGCGATACTGAAGAAGGGCACATCGGCCTCGCCGGCCACGGCCTTGGCGAGGAGCGTCTTGCCGGTGCCCGGGGGCCCGACCATCAGCATGCCCTTGGGGATGCGGCCGCCCATCTTCTGGAACTTCTTCGGGTCGCGCAGGAACTCGACGACCTCGCTGACCTCCTCCTTGGCCTCGTCGCAACCGGCGACGTCGGCAAACGTGAGGCGGTCACGATCGCGGGTCAGCAGCTTGGCGCGGCTCTTGCCGAAATTCAGCGCACTGCGGCCGGTGGAGCGGAGCTGGCGAACAAAGAGGAAATAAACGAGGCCAATCAGCAGCATGATCGGCAGCACGTTCCACAGCAGCTGCCGCATCACGGTGTCGGCGGGGATTTCGGTGAAGACCTTCGAGCGCTGCAGGATCTGCGCGGTCTCGTCCGTTACGCGGCCCTGAGTCCGAAACTGGGTGGCCCCGACGGCGAGGCCGGCGTCCGGGCCCACCTTGCCGGTGAGGGTCGCGCCGTTGGGCCCGATCGTGGCATCGTACTGGATCTTGCCGTCGGTGACCTTGCCCGCCTCGACGAGGTCGATGACCTGCTGCATGCTGACGGTGGCTGGGGCCACCTGGCCCTCGGTCTTCCACATCAGCAGGGCGATCAGCAGCATCGCGCCGGCGAGCCACACGAGCCAGGTCTTGGAGATCACGTTCTCCGGGGGGAGTTTTTTGGGCGGCAACCGCCGTTTCGTTTTGTTATCGAGATCGGACATCTTGGAAAAAATTAACCTGACCGTACCGTGCTGGTTCCGCGTTGTAAGTCAATGGGTGCGACTCGGAATCAGGATGGAAACTTTCCTGCCCGCCGGAGCGCGCGGCGCACCGTCAGCCGGCCCGCCCGGACCTCGGCGAAGCGTTTGCCATCGAGGCTGTGCCGGGTGGTCCGGCCCGCCTCGCAGGCCGCGAGCAGGGCCGCGAAGCCCGCCCGGGAAAGTGCCGGCGCAGGGTTTTGCGCCAACAGCCAACGATGCAGCGCCCGCCGCCAGAGTGCCCGTGGGCTTCCCGCCAGGCGCTGCAGGTCGAGGGCGCCATCCGCCCGCTGGGGCGCCAACGCGGCGAGCCAGGCCTCGAGCGCGGTGTCGTCCTCCTCCAGCCGTTCGCGTGCCAGCGCCGCGCCCGCCAGCATATCGCGGCCCTGCGACGCACGGCGCCAGGGCGGCAGCACTTTTCGCCGGATCCGGTTGCGGAGGAAGTCATCGCCGGCGTTGCTCGCATCCTCGCACCAGGCCGCTCCCGCCGCGCGGAGGGCGGCGACGATCTCCGCTTTCTTCAGGGTGAGCAGCGGCCGGAGATGCCACCGCCCGCCGGGCATGGGTTGCGCGGGGCG
>CAMDOO010000035.1 GCA_945903545.1 Opitutus sp. GAS368
GACACCATTCGCGGCGTAAAGCCGCTCCTACAGCTTTCGTCAGACGGAGGATCTGCCGCATGAGTTCCCTCCCCCTGCTCTCCCTCCTGATCCTGGCCCCCTGGCTCGGCGCCCTCGTGCTCACCTTAATGGGCAATGCCGGCGCCAAGGCCAGCCGGGGTGTCACGCTGCTGTTCAGCCTCTCGACGCTCGCGCTCGGCCTCGCCGCGCTCTCCGGCTTCGACCCGGCCGCCACCGGTCCCCAGTTCAGCGAGTCGCACACCTGGATCCGCGCCCTCAACGTGCGCTATCACCTCGGCCTCGACGGCATGAGCCTGCTGCTGGTGCTGCTGACCGGCATCGTCTCGCCGCTCGCGCTGCTCTCCGGCTGGAAGAACGAGCGCGACGTCCACCTCTTCGGCGCGCTCTTCCTCCTCCTGCAGGGCGCGGCGCTCGGCGTCTTCCTCGCGCTGGATTTCTTCCCCTGGTTCCTCTTCTGGGAACTCAGCCTCGTGCCGGCGTATTTCCTGATCCGCCTCTGGGGCGGACCGGGCGGCACCGCCGCCGCGTACCAGTTTGTCATCTACACCATCGGCGGCAGCGCCTTCATGCTGCTGGGCTTCGCGGCGCTCTTCGCGGCGACCGGCACGATGGACTTCCGCGAGCTCGCCGCCCTGGCCGCCGACGGCCGGCTCGCCCGCCTCCTCCCGGGCGCCGCGGGCACCGCGATCTTTTTCGGCGTGCTCCTCGGCCTCGCGGTCAAGGTTCCCCTCTTCCCCTTCCACACCTGGCTCCCCTCGGCGTATGCCGAGGCCCCGGCCGGCGTGACGATGTTCCTGACCGCCATCATGTCGAAGATGGGTGTCTACGGTTTCCTCCGGATTCTCTGGCCGATCTTCCCCGCTCAGCTCCACGCCGCCGCTCCCGTCCTGATGTGGCTCGCCCTCGGCGGCATCGTCTTCGGCGCGTGGGCCGCCATGCGCCAGACCGACCTCAAGCGGATGATGGGCTACTCCTCCATCAACCACCTCGGTTACTGCCTGCTGGCACTGTTCGCCGTGGCCCATGCCACCGGCCGCGACGGCCTGAGCAGCGAGGCCGCGGGCGCCGCCCTGGCCGGCACGCTCCTCCAGATGTTCAACCACGGCCTCTCCGCCGCCGCGCTGTTCTTCGCCCTCGGCATCATCGAGGAGCGCAGTGGCGGGAAGCGCGGGATCGCCGACTTCGGCGGCCTCCGCACTGCCGCGCCGGTCTTCGCCGGCCTCTGCGGTATCGCGATGTTTTCCTCGATCGGCCTGCCCGGACTGAATGGCTTTGTCGGCGAATTCCTCATCTTCCGCGGCGCCTGGGGCCTGGCCCCGCTGCCGACCGCGGTCGCGACGCTCGGCCTGCTCGGCACCGCGCTGTTCCTGCTCACCTTCTGGCAGCGCGTCTTCCACGGCCCGGCCAAGGGCGCCACCGTCGGCTTCGCCGATGTCGCGGGCCGTGAGCGCCTCGTCCTCAGCCTGCTCGCCGCGCTGATGCTGCTCTTCGGCGTGCTGCCGGGGCTGCTGACCCCGTTGATCAACCCGCTTGTGACCGCCTGGGCGGGACACCTCACGCTGCCATGATCAATCAGGCCCAGAATTTCTTACAGGAGGACACGGAGAGCACGGAGGACATCCGTTCCGTCTCCATGACCTCCGCGGCCTCCTGTAAAACCGGGTTTGCTTCCGGATTCCGATGAACCTGCTTCCCTGGACGATCTACCTCTCCTTCGCGGGCGCCCTGCTGGCGCTCGTGGCGGGAGCGCGCTCGGCGGCCGCGGCCCGGGGCATCGCCCTGGTCACGGCGCTCGCTTCGTGGGGCGTGGTCCTGGTCGCCGCGACCGGTTTCACGCCGGCGCCAAAGATGGTCACGCTCGTGGACGCCCCTTGGATTGAATCGCTGGGCATCCACTACCATCTCGCGGCCGACGGCATCAGCCTCGTGCTCCTCGTACTCACGGGCCTCGCGGCCACGGCGGGCGTGCTCTTCTCCTGGAACATCAAGGAGCGGACCGGCGAGTTCTTCGCGTATTTCCTCACCCTGATCGGCGGCGTGTACGGCGTGTTCCTCAGCGCGGACGCCTTCCTCTTCTTCGTCTTCTACGAGATCGCGATCGTGCCGAAGTATTTCCTGATCGCGAACTGGGGCTCCACCAACCGCGAGTACGGCGCGATGAAACTCGTGCTCTACTCCTTTGCGGGCAGCGCGCTCGTCCTCGCCGCCCTGCTTTGGATCTACGCCGCGGGCGGTGCCAGCGGCTTCGGCCTCGGTGAGCTCACGGCCGCCGCCGCCACGCTGGGCCGCCCGGAGCAGCTCGCGGTCTTCGCCCTGCTCTTCCTCGGGTTCGCAGTCCTCGCGGGTATGTTCCCCTTCCATACCTGGGCGCCGACCGGCCACGTCGCCGCGCCGACCGCCGTGTCGATGCTCCTCGCCGGCGTGGTGATGAAGCTCGGCGCCTACGGCTGCCTCCGCGTGGCCCTGCCGCTGGTGCCCGATGCGCTCGCATTCTGGCAGCCCGCCATCCTCGCCCTCGCCGTGATCGGCATCGTCTACGCCGGCCTGATCGCGCTCGTGCAGGACGACTTCAAGTTCGTCATCGGCTACTCCAGCGTGAGCCACATGGGCTTCGTGCTGCTCGGCCTCGGCGCCGGCAACGTGCGCGCGGCGAGCGGCGCGGTGCTGCAGATGTTCTCCCACGGCGTGATCGCCGGCCTGCTCTTCGCCGTGGTCGGCCGCATGGTCTACGAGCGCACCCACACCCGGAAGCTCGCCGACCTGCGCCAGCTGCCGCTGCACAAGCTCCTGCCCTTCGCCGCCGTGGTGTTCGTCATCGCCGGCCTCGCCTCCATGGGTTTGCCCGGCTTCAGCGGTTTCCCCGCCGAGCTCGCGATCCTGATCGGCGCGTGGCAGACCTCGCCCTTCTGGGCGCTCGGCGCCGCGCTCGGTGTGCTGGTGGCCGCCGCCTTCACGCTTAGGGCCATCCAGGTCTCGTTCTTCGGCAAGGATGACCGCGATCCCGTCGCCGCGGACGCGCACCATCACTACGAGCCGATCTCCGTCCCGGAGAAAGCCGGCGCCTTCCTGCTTATCGCCGCGAGCCTAGTGGTCGGCCTCAAGCCGGACCTGCTCTTTGACTGGATCACCCCCGCGCTGCAGTCGCCGGCCTTCCAGGCCGTGCTGAAGGGAGGCACCCCTTGAACATCGACTACTCCCTGTTCTTCCGGGCCATGCAGCCCGAGTCGCTGCTGATCGAGGCCGCCCTCGCCATCATCATCCTCGACCTGACGGTCATGCGCCGGAAGGACCTGTCCGCCCGCCTCAACGTCGCCAGCCTGGTCGGCGCCCTCGCCGTGGCCCTCGCTGCGGTCCTCGCGCTCCGGAACGGCGCGATGGGCGAGATCCTCAACGGCGTGCTGAATCTCGATACCCTCGCCGTCGCCACCCGCGTCGGCGTGCTGGGCCTGACCCTGTTGGTCCTCGGGATCGGCACCGGCGGAGCCAGGATCCGGAATCCGGCGGAATATGTCGTGATCGTACTCTGCGCCGCCGTGGGCTTCATGTTGATGGCCTCCGCGCAGCAGCTGCTGCTGGTCTTTCTCGCCCTCGAACTGGCGAGCCTGTCGCTCTACGTCCTCGCGGGGTTCGACAAGAGCCGGCCGGAGTCGGCCGAGGCCGGCCTCAAGTATTTCCTCTTCGGCGGCATGGCCGCGGCGTTCCTGCTCTTCGGCTTCAGCCTGCTTTACGGCCTCACCGGCACGCTCGATCTGCCCGGCATGTCCGTGGTGATGGCGGCGACCGGTTTCCATCCCATGCTCGCGGTGGCGATGGTCATGATCCTCGTCGGCTTCGGCTACAAGGCCGCGGCGGCCCCGTTCCACCTCTGGGCGCCCGACGCCTACCAAGGCGCACCCGCCCCGGCCGCGGCGTTCATCGCTTCGGCTTCCAAGCTCGCCGGCTTTGTCCTCTTCACCCGCCTGCTCTGGGGTTCGGCCAGCCAGGGCCAGATGCTCGGCGCCACCCCCGGCTGGGTGCCGGTGGTCTGGTTGCTCGCCGGCGCCTCGATGCTCGTCGGCAATCTGGCCGCGCTCGCCCAGAGCAACGTCCGCCGCCTGCTCGCCTACTCCGCCATTGCCCATGCCGGCGCCCTGCTCCTCGGTGTGATCGCCAGCGGCCGCTCCGGCCCGGGCCCGCTGTTCTTCTACCTCACGACCTACGGTATCGCGACCGCCGGCGCGTTCGGCGTATTCCACGTCCTCGAGAACCAAGGCGGAGCGCAGAAACTCAAGGACCTCGCCGGCCTGCACCGCCGCTCGCCGCTGCTGGCGGGCTGCCTGATGGTGTTCATCCTCTCGCTCGCGGGTGTGCCGCCCCTCTCCGGCTTCTTTGGCAAGTTCGCCGTCTTTGCCGCGGCCCTCAGCCCCGCCGGCCTCGGTTCACCCACCGGCTGGCTGGCGGTCTTCGCCATCGCGATGAGTGCGGTCGGCCTGTATTACTATCTCCTGATCCTGAAGGAGGCACTCGTGCGTCCCGCCGCCGCCGGTGCGACGGCCGTCAAGGTGCCAGCCGCCGCCGCGCTGACCCTGGTCGCCGCCGCTGGGCTCACGCTGATCTTCGGGATGTTCCCCTCGCTGCTGCTGCGCTGGTTCTAAGCCACCGGATTGGTTTCACGCGAAGAAGGCGCTGCGCGCCAAGGCAAAGAACGCGAAGGTTCGAACCTCAAACCGGGTTGGCCGCAAAAAGGCGCAGAAGGCGCAAAACTGAAGATCGGAGGATCAGAGGGTCGGAGACTCGGAGGATCAGGAATCCGCTGTCCGTTTTTGCGCCACTTGCGCCTTTTTGCGGCAACCATTCCGGGTTCTGAACCGGCCCGACTACCTCAAATACCAGCGGCCATCCTCCAGGTAGAACTTGATCGTGACCGGAACCTTGCCCTCGAGTATGGCCGGGGCGGCGATGGGAATGCGGAACGTCGCGATGTCAGCGACATTGTTCATCTCGGGCTCCAGCGTTTGGATCGCGTGCAGCGTCCGGATCAGGTGCTGCACCCGTTCGTACTCGATCGTCCCCGGACGGGACGCCGGCTCAAAGCTCTTCTCCAATCACCGCCGACCTTGCGCAGCGCCACGCCGTACACCCGCCCAAGGTGCCGGTGCACCAGCTCGGCAAAGGCCGCCTCCGAGCGGTCGGCCACAAACCTCCGCAGCAATCCGGCATCCGAATCCGTTTCCATACCCTTCTATCTGCCGCCGATCCTCAAACCGCACAAGAAACGTCAGGTTGAGCGGAGGATTCACCCCCTGACTTCGTGACTCTGTCTTAACGCTGAGCCAGTGCAGCAGAACGGCTCTTCGGCTTCTCGGCAAAAAACGTCTCCATGACGCGCTGCAAATGAGCCTGCTGTTCGGCAAACGTCATCTTACTCAGCCGCTTGCTCGAAGCACGCCGCCACCGGCGTGATTCCGCAACTGCATCAAAGGTTTTCTTCTTTGTAGCCATGCACGAGGAAGGTTGGGGATACGATGCGCACCGGCGGGTAACCTTGCAAGGCATTCACGGCATTGAAGCCAGACTCGCGACGTACATTTGCCAGATGCTTGAAATTCCAACTCACGAGATAATCCATCCGAGCCACAGAGCACACAGCAACATGTTGGGCGTCATTCGAGACTGAGAGGGGTACGATCTTTTGCGCTAGGTATACTGCGGCAAGGACCTTCATCTCTGCACTCACAAGAAGCACCCTATCCGAGAAAATGACCGCCTGAAGCAATTGTCTAACGTGTAGCGGTGCCCCCACAGCCTCATCGAAAACAATCCGCGAAGTGAAAAACCGAAACCGGCCCGCCTCGGCCAGCCGCCACAGGGCGCGGGTATCGGCCATGAACTCGGCATCGTAGTAGCCGCCGATCACAGAGGTATCGAGGTAAAGGGAGGGAGCGTATGGGGTCATTGGCACGGTTTCGCGCGGAACCGTCAGCCGACAATCCCCCGCTAACCCCTATAACGCAGTTTCGGACCCCAATCTTTCACCCAATCGCTCGGGCGAAGCATTTTTTTCGCGAGTTTTCCGATCTGACCCGCAAGGCCCCACGGAAGGGATTCCGAGTGAGGGCACCCGGACTACAAAAGGAGATCTTGATGGCGTCGGGTGCTCCTCACTCCGAGTTCAACGGATCAGTTTTTGCGCCTTCTGCGCCTTTTCGCGGCCAACCAATTCCGACGAAAACCACCCAAAGCCCCTACTCCAAGGGCGCGACTTTGACCTTGCCCAGCTCGTAGCGGGAAATGCCGCCCTGGTCGTTGAGGTACATGCTGGCGTACTGGCCCCAAGCGACCCGCTTGCCGTTCTCCTCGCGCTGGCCGAGGTGGTTGAGCTGGACGAACCACGCGTCACCCATGCGTTCCGGGCGGAACACCTTCACCCCGGCATCCCAGCCCTCACGCTTCATGACCTCGGCCACGGCGAGGAGCGCCGCCCGATGCTCCGTCACGGCCCCGTCCTCCGGCACCTTGGTCAGGGCGGCGCTCGCATAGGTGGCCAGTTCCGCCCCCCACTGCACGGTTTCCTGCGGCGTCGGCGGCCCGTAAGGCCGGGGCGCGACATTCTCCAGGACGACCTCGATGCCATCCGCCGCCGTCACCGCCAGCCTCGCGCTGCCTAGGTCGAGGCGCGTGTAAACCTCGCCATTCACGGCGGTGAGTGCCGGCACCGCTCCGCCCGGACCAACGAGTTCGTCGAGCGAGGCGGGCAACCTCCCTTTCTCCTTCAGGAACATGTTCCGGGCCACGGTGAGCGTGCGGAGGTTGTTCCGGATCTGGTTCTGCATGGCCGTCGACGTCACCGGGATCCCCTGGTCATTCAAACGCACGCCGGCCTGCGGAACCGGCGGCACGACGGGCGCAGGCTGGGCGCTGGCGGCCCGGGCCGGCGTAGTCTCGGGCAGGGAACCGCCGCGCCGCATCAACTCCGCCGCCCGGGTAAGCGCGGTCGCATCCACATGACCGCGGCGGCGAGGAAGCCACCAACAAAGCCCAGGCCGATGACAAAGCGAAGGTTGGTCATAAATCGTCCCGATATCTGACGCTGAATCCCTGGCCGCTCAAGCGAGGTCTTTTTCGACCAACCCAGAGTTTCATCCAATAGATGAAACTCTGGGCACAGCCCCGTTCAGGGAATCGCGGGCAGCACTGGCCCCCTCCGGTTTTTTCGTGTCTTTCGGGGAAGCGGTGGGCTATGTCATCACTCCGTCCCCCACCGTGTCCTCCCGCAAACGCTTCGACCAAGCCCGGCCCTTTGCCACCCTGGGAATCGCCCTCGCCGTCTGGCTCGTCGTTCCGGCCGGGCTCCGGGGATTCCTGCGGGCCAGCTTCTTCGAGTTCCAAGCCCCGCTGGAGTACACCGCATCGCACATCCGCGACCTCCAGTCGTACTGGGGCCTGCGGCTGCACTCCGAGGATGAGCTGATTGAGGCCGGCCGCGACCAGGGACGCCTCATCGCCAGCTACGAGGCCCTCGCGCAGTCCAACACCCAGCTGCGCGCCGAACTCGCCCGCTGGGAAACGGAACTCCGCATCCCGGCCCGGCCCGGCTTCCGCCCCGAGCCGGCCCGCGTGGCCAGCCGTGCCCAATCGGGCTGGTGGCAGCAGATCGTCATCCGCAAGGGCCGCAATTACGGTGTGCTCGTCAACTCCCCCGTGATCTTTTCCGGCGGCCTCGTCGGCGTGGTCCGCGAGGTGCGCGCCTACGAGTCCGTCGTCGACCTGATCAGCAGCCCCTCCTTCCGCCTCGCCGGCGCCGTCGAGGGCGACCACCGCCCGATCACCTACGTCGGCGGGATCAATTCCGCTTTCGCCAACCCCCGCGGCCAGATCGAGTTCGTGCCGCTCGACATCTATGTGAGCGACACTGCCCCGAAGCAGCTCGTTACCTCCGGCCTCGGCGGCACCTACCCCCCTGGTCTCACCATCGGTCGTATCGTCCGGATCGAGGCCACCAATGACGGCGTGTACTCCTCCGGCGAGGTCCAGCTCGATCCCCGGCTCAATGCCCTGAGCGAGGTCACCGTGCTCGTCCCGCTCGACCCGACAACCCCCTGAATTTTCTGCCCGCGAATGAACGCGAATAAGCACGAATTCCCAGAGCGGGCTCCTGACCTGAGTTTCACCCAAACCCTCACTGCCTTGCCGGAATCGGATTTGGCCGGAATGGAATGGGCTGCCGTTATTCGCGTCCCTTCGCGTTCATTCGCGGGCAAAACCCGCCGTTTGTCCTGACCATGCCGGCCATCCTCATCCTCTTCGCCAGCGCCCTGCTGCTGGGCTTGGTCACGGGCCAGGTAAACCATGCCCTCGCACCGTACCAGCTGCACGTTTTCGCCGGCGGACTGGCCGTGACCTTCGCCGGCCTGCAGTTCCCGCACGGCCGCGGGCTGGCCGCCGCACTCCTCATGGGACTGCTCGCCGACGCCACGACGCCCGTGCCCTTCGGCACCCACGCCGTGCTCTACGCCGCCGCCTTCCTGCTGGTGCAGCGGGTGAGCGACCGGGTGCCGACGGACCTCGCGTGGCCCCGGGTCGGCGTCGCGCTCCTCGCCAATTTCGGGATCTTCCTCAGCCTCTCGCTGCTCCGCTCCCGCTCCTTTGCTGCGCCCGGGCAGGCCTGGGGCCGCCTTTTCTGGGACCTGCTCTGCTCCCAGGCCCTGATCGCGCTCATCGGGCCCTGGTTCCTGGAACTCCAGGCGCGCTCGCTGCAGCTCGTCCGCTTCGAGACCCAGCGCCCGCGCTGACCGCATCCCGACCATGGCCAAGTCCGGATCCAACCGCCCCGAGCAGCCCGCGACGCTGATCGAGACCCAGAAAGGCTACGATGCGCGGATCATCGTCTTCTATTTCATCTTCGTCGTCCTGATCGCCATCCTCGTCGGCGGCCTCGTGAACCAGCAGATCGTCCTCGCCGAGAAACACGCCTCGAGCGGCGACCGCCAAAGCCAGCGACGCATCGTGATCCCGGGCCAACGCGGCGAGATCTACGACCGCAACGGCGTGGTGCTGGTCACCAACCAGTCGCGCTTCTCCGCCGTGCTCTACGTCGACGAGCTCCGCAAGGAACTGGCCCAGGAGATGACCGCCATCTCCAAGAATTACGGTGCGGACCGGCCGAACTACGACCAGCGCCTCCGCATCGCCCGCCTCGCGGTGGTCCAGCGCTACCTCGACCAGCTCAACGGGCTGCTCGGACGCACCCAGCCCGTCACCCTCGACCCCAAGGCCCTCGCCACCCACTTCAGCCGCGACCTCCTCATCCCCTTCACGCTCGTCGACGAGCTCACCCTCGACGAGTACGCCCGCCTCATCGAGCGGCTGCCCGTGGGCTCGCCCCTCCAGGTCTACGCCACCACGCGGCGCTACTATCCCCACGGCGCCAGCGCCGCCCATGTGCTGGGTCGCGTCAAGATCGATTCCGAGGTGGAGATCGAGGACTTCCACGACGGCCTGCGCACCTTCAATTTCCCCGGGATCGTGGGCGACGAGGGACTCGAGAAGCAGTTCAACACCGAGCTCGACGGCCGGGCCGGTGGCCGGATCATCCTGGTCGATCCCCACGGCTACACCCTCAAGCAGGCGCTCGCCGAGCGGAAGCCGGTCCAGGGCAAGAGCCTCACCACCTCGCTCGACATCGAGCTGCAGCAGATCGCCGAGGAGGCGATCGGCGATCGCAAGGGAACCGCCGTGGCGCTCGATGTGAACACCGGCGAGGTCCTCGTCCTCGTGAGCAAGCCCGACTATGACCTGAACGAGGTCTCCCCCCGCATCTCGAACACCAAGTACAACGAGATCGAGGAGCAGGGCGGCTGGTACAACCGGGCGCTCAAGGGGCTCTACCCCCCCGGCTCGACCTTCAAGATCCTCAACGCCATCGCCGGGCTGCGCAGCGGCGTGCTCACACCCGACAAGGTCCTCGTGGACTGTGACGGCGTGGTCCGGATCGGCGGCCGCGCGTTCTTCTGCGACAACGGCGACGGCCACCACCACGAGATCACGCTGGCCGACGCGATCACCCTCAGCTGCGACATCTATTTCTACGAGGCGGGCCGGCTGATCACCCCGGAGAAGATTGCCGCCGAGGGCCGGCGCTTCGGCATGTTCCAGAAGACCGGGATCGAGCTGCCCGACGAGACCAGCGGCATGTTCATCCCCGAGCCCGCCTGGAAAAAGCGGGTGCGCAGCGAATCCTGGTACGCCGGCGACACCGCCAACATGTCGATCGGCCAGGGCGACAACCTCGTCTCGCCGCTCGAGATGGCGACCTTCATGGCGTCGGTCGCCCGCAACGAGGTCAGCACCAAGCCCACCCTGCTGCACAATCCCAATGCCCCGCGCCAGCACACCGAATCGATCGGGCTAACGACGGAACAGCGGGCGACCCTGCTCAAGGGCATGGAAGGCGTCGCGACCGTCGGCACCGCCAAGGTGCTGGCGAATCCAAGGGCACCGTACCACGTCCCGGGCCTGCGGATCGCCGGCAAGACCGGCACGGCCCAGAAACGCGTCGTGATCAACGGCGAGCTCGGCACGATCAATTTCGCCTGGTTCGTGGGCTTTGCGCCCGCGGAGAACCCGCAGATCGCCTTTGCCGTGATGATCGAGGGCGAGGACTTCGGCGAACTCTCCGGCGGCCTGAACTCCGGTCCCGTCGCCGGCCAGATTCTGAAGAAGTACTTCGAGAAGAAGAACCCGACCGCAGCCAAGTGATTTCAGATTTCAGATCTGAAATTTGAAATCTGAAATTCAGCAGGGAGGGCGCGCCAGTTCGATTCCGAGGTAGGGGCGCGTGTCCCACGCGCCCTGGCTCGCCCTCAATCGAGGACGCGTGAGGACACGCGGTCCCTACCTCATTCAGCGCCCCACCCGCCCCCGCCGGCGGGCGTCCTTCCACGCCAACCTGGCCCGCTGGAAGACCGCGCGTGGCTCGGGCCAGCTCGCCCGCGGACCGTAGCGCAGGCGCTCCAGTTCGTGGACTGAAAGCGAGGTCTCGCCGTCCGGGTTGTCCCGCAGGCGCGCCAGCCAGCGGCCGGCCTCCATCCGCACTGGATCCGGACGGCCGCGGGTTTCAAGCCCGCCGCGCCGCCAGCGCCAGCGTCCCGCCAGCACCCGCCCGCCCCAGGCGAGCCCAGCCAGTGCGACGAGCGCGGCCACCGTGCGCAGCACGCGTGGCACATCCCACGGCGAGGTCAGCCAGTCCTTCAAAGCCTTGGCCGTGCGGTCGAAGGTCGCCTGCAGGCGCTGCCCGCTGGCGCGGGTCGCGTCGCGCACCGAGCGCACCGCATCCACCTGCGTGCGCTGGTCGAAGTTCACGATCCGCCGGTACCAGAGGATGCGGAAGCTATCGAGCCGCGCCGACCAGCTGCTGTCGGTCCGCCGCGCCAGCGCCGCCCCGCCCTGCGCCTCGTCTCCCGTCGCCACGGCCTGCGAGCCCGGCGTCGGATCCACCCGGATCCATGAGGCCGTCGCCGCGTCCCAGATCTCGCACCACGCGTGGGCGTCGTTGTTGCGCACGGTGAGGTTGCCGGTGAACGCATTCCAGGAGCCGCCGCGGAAGCCGCTGATGAGCCGCGCCGGATAACCCGCCGCGCGGGCCAGCAGCACAAACGAACCGGCGAACAACTCGCAGTGTCCCGGCGTGCTCCCGCCGATCCAGCGCACGAGGCCGTCGCCCCCGCCCGCCGGCAGCTCCGACTGCAGCGAATAGGTGTGGCGCTCCGCCAGCCAGGCCGCCGCCTTGCCCGCGAAGTCGGAGGCGCTCAGGCGCCCGGGGCCCGCCCCGGCGCCGGCAAAGGTCGTCACCGCCGCCGCCAGCGCGCGCCGGTCGGCGTCGCCGACTGTCAATCCCATCTGCACCCGGTCCGGCTCCAGCGGGCGCCCGTCCGCCGCGCGCGGGGCCGCCGCGTGGACCTGGGCAAAGGCCGGGTCGTTCAGCACGCCGGACGTCACCACCCGGTCCATCAGGTAGGCCGTCATCGTCGCCGGCTCGTTGCGCAGCGCCACGAGGCGCAGCAGCGGGCTCGTGGACACCGTCTGCAGGTCGCGGAACTGCAGGATCTCGAACGAGCCCGGCACCGGCAGGAAACGGCTGATGCCCGGCTCGAAGTAGAACGTCCACAGCACCCGCTCCCCGCGGCGCGGCGGCTGCGTGCCGTAGACCTTGAAGCGGGCCTGCTCGCCCTCGAAGGCGTCGCGCCGCAGCCGGGCCGAGAGCTTGAAGCCGCCGTCGCGGTACTCGTCGAGCACCACCATGCGCAGGTAGACGGTGCCCGGCACCTCCGCAGGATTCGAGATGTCCACGCTCAGCGCCAGGGCGTTGTCGCCGATGATGTCGGTGACGTCGCCGAAGCGGACATTCTCCGTGAAACCCGAGCGCGCCTTGCGGGAGATGAACCGCTCCAGGAAAAGGCTGTTCTCGAGCTGGAAACGCGGGATCGCGACGAAGAGCAGCGCCGACACCCCGACCACGCCGGCAAAGAGCAACGCCCAGAGTCCGGCCAGCCGCCAGTCCACCGTCCGGAGCACGCGGCGGAAAAAGCCCGGCCAGTCGGAGTGATGCGTCCAGGCCGGCCGCGGCACCGTGATGCCCCAGGTGAAGAGCGGCGTCTTCACCGGTGGATCCTGCGCCTCGGCCGCGTCGACCAGCGTGATCACGAGCAACAGCGCGAGTGCGCAGGCCGTGAAGGCCAGGATCTGGAGGGCAAAGGCGAACGACACAGTGAGCACACCCGTCACCACTACGAGGAAGAGCCCCAGCACGATCAACTGCAGGTCGTCGCGCCGCTGCCGGTAACTGATGCCGCGGTAGAGGATCAGCATCAGGTCCAGCCGGATCATCGCCGGCAGCGTCTGCCCGCCGAGCCAGAGGTCCGCGCCGAACACCACCACGATCACCGGGAACGCCATCGCGTGCACCCAGCCCGGGATCAGGTCGGGCAGGCCCGGCCGCCAGAGTACCGCGCCCACCGCCAGCGTCGTGGCGAGCAGCAGCGTGAGCGCGTCCACGTCGACGTAGAACACGGTCCAGACCGACGACAGCGCGAGCACGCCGCCGAGCAGCCACTTGAGCTGGTGCAGCTCGTCGAGGTTAAGTTGCGGCCGTCCTCTTTCCATCGGCGTAGGCGGCCACCCCGGTGGGTCCATCGGGGGCGAACGTGAGCAGGTTGCGACGCGTGGGGGCAGGCTGGTGCGGATCGGGGCTGGGGGCGGCCAGCGGCACGGGCTCGGCGACGGCCAGCCGGTCGAGGAACGCCTCGAGGTCCGGTACGCGCGCCACCGCGCGGGGCGGCTCGTCGTTGAGGGCGACCGAGCCGAGCTTGCCGGCGCGGAACAGGTCCTCGGCGAGCGTGGCCGCCAGCCCGAGCAGCAGCTCGAACTGCTCGGGTTTCGTCCAGACCTCCGCCGCGGTCTGCACCCAGAGCGAGAAGCGGTCATGGCTCTCCGCCGAGAACTGCCGCACCACGAGTTCCCCGCTGCGGGCGCTGGCCTTCCAATGCACCAGCCGGTGCGAGTCGCCGGTCCGGTAGGGCCGCAGCGCAAAGAGGTCGTCGCCCTGCCCGGCGCGCGAGACATGCACGCCGGCCGGGCGCGGCCGCGACGACGCCTCACCCCAGGCGCGGTACTCGACCGGCGCCGGCCAGACCACCAGCTCGTGGCGCATGCCGCTGCTGAGGTGCTTGCGGAGGAAGCCGAACGGGAAAAGCGAACCGACTCCCTCCAGCGCAAAGCGGTGCCGGCCGCGCTTGGGCGGGGAAAACGTCCATTCCAGCCGGGCCTCTCCTCCCGGCGGGAGTTTGCTGCGAAGAAAAAGCCGGCCGGCGACGCGGCCCTTCCCGACCGCATCCAGGATCGCCCGCACCGACCGTTTGTCGCCTGGGCCCCGACCCATGAGTGCCCCCAGGGGCGAGCGCGGCTCCTTCGCGGCGGACTTGTCGACGGCGGGTGCCGCCGGCACCGGCACCGCCGCGAGCTCGAACCAGAGCCCATAGCTCGGCAGCCATTTCTTGGTGTTCGCGAGTTCGACCGTGGCCACCGCGGGCCGGCCGACCCGGAAAGGCGGCGCAAGCAGCACCCGCCAGCGCACGCCGCGGAAATTCAGGTGTGAAAGCACGCCGCTCAGGATCAGGCACGCCAGCAGGAGCGAGAGCGTGATGAACAGGATGTTGTTGGCCGTGTTGTAGGCCGCCGAGCCAACCGCGAACGCGAGCGCGATCAGGATCGCCCCGGACATCGTCGGCAGGATCCGCGGCCCGCCCTGCGGATACACCAGCGTCCAGAGCACGTCGCTCCAACGGAATTTCCGCCAAGTGCGCCGCCGTGGCACCCCCGGCCCGGACCAGTCCCCGCCCCCCCTGGAAGCCTCAACGATCATGCTGTGCGCCATTGCCGACCCCAGGACCGGCTCTCCACCGCGACTGGCACCGAGATATGTCAACTAACAGTTGACATGTATCCGCCATTATTGACGTGAGAATTTTCCTGAAATTCATCGCGCCCATTTCAGACCGGGGCGGGAATCGCCGCGAGGATCCGCTTCAGGATCATGGCCACGGTGCGGCGTTCCTCCATGGCGTCGCTCGTCTGGCGGGCGAGGCCCAGGCGGTGGGCCAGCACCGGGCGCACCAGCTCCGCCACATCCTCCGGGATCACGAAGTCGCGCGCCGAGGCGAGGGCCCGCGCCTGCGCCGCGACCTTCAGCGCCAGGCCGCCGCGCACGCTCGCGCCGGCCCGGAACTCCGACTCGGTCCGGGTCGCGGTCACGATCCGCAAAATGTAATCCAGCACCGAGTCCTCGATGAAGACCTGCTGCGCCAGCGCCTGCAGCTTGAGAATGTCGCCCCGCGTGACCACCGGGTTGAGCACGATGCCGTCGTAGGCTAACTTCGCCGCCCGCAGGATCTCGAGCTCGTCGACCGGCTGCGGGTAACCCATCTGCAGGCGCATCAGGAAGCGGTCCATCTGGCTTTCCGGCAGCGGGAACGTCCCCTCGTAGTCCACCGGATTCTGCGTGGCGAACACCATGAAGGGCGCGCCCACCGCGTGAGCCTCGCCGTCGACCGTGACGCGCGAGCGGTCCATCACCTCGAGCAGCGCCGACTGCGTCTTCGGCGTGGCGCGATTGATCTCGTCCGCCAGCACGACGTTGGCGAAGACGGGGCCTTTTTTGAACACGAACTCCTTGATCGTCTCGTCGTAGATCGCGACCCCGGTCACGTCGCTCGGCAGCAGGTCGCTCGTGAACTGGATGCGCGAGAAGGCGCAGTCCATCGAGCGGGCCAGGGCGTAGGCCAGCGTGGTCTTGCCAACGCCCGGGAGGTCCTCGATCAGCAGGTGCCCGCCCCCGAGGAGGCAGATGATGACCTGCTCGATCACGTCGTCCTTGCCCTTGATCGACACGCGCATGTTCGCGCGCAGCCGGTCCAACGCCTGTTTCGCCTCGGTAATCTGCGCCGCCTGCACAAAGTCGCTCATGGGGCCGGAGGCTATGCGCCTCCGGCCGAGGCGCAAGCGCGGGCGGCGGTGCGGGTTGGGTAGGAATCCTACTCGTTCTCTCACTCATTCTCATTCTCGGATATCCGGATGGGTGCACGCCAAGACGCCACGACGCGAAGGTCGATCCCAGGATTGGTTTGGGTTTCCGAACCAACCATCTCTTCTCCGACCTTGGCGTCTTCGCGTCTTGGCGTGCCAAACTTCCGGCCAGCCCTACCTCGGATTCTGCAGCATCTTCAGCAGCACGGAGAAATCCTCTTCACCGAAGCCGGCCCGCTCGGCGGCGGCGAGGCAGTCGCGAACGGTGGCGAGCGCCGGGAAGCCCTTGGTGGCTTCCATCCCCGACGCGAGGCGCATGTCCTTCAGCATGTGCTTCACCGAGAACTGCGGGGCGTAGTCGCCCGCCCGGAGCTTCGGCTCCTTCAGCGGGGCGAGGCCGGAGTAGCTGACGTTGCGCTTGAGCGTGCCGAAGAAGACGTCGTCGGAGATCCCGGCGCTGCGCGCGAGGGTCAGCGCCTCGGCCAGCGCCTGCATCTGCGCGGCGATGTTCAGGTTCATCGCGAGCTTGATGGTCGTTGCCTGGCGGTGGTCGCCGATGTGCAGGCGCGTCTCCGAAATCAGCGCGAGCACCGGCTCAAGCTCGGCCACGAGCGCCGCGTCGCCCCCGAGGAAAAAGACCGTCTTGCGGGCCTCCGCCGCGGGTTTGCTCCCGGTGAACGGCGCCTCGAGGTAGCGCGCGCCGGTCGCAACCACGAGGTCGCGGAACTCCGTGCTGCTCGCGGGATCGATCGTGCTCGACTGAACCACGACCTTGCCCGGCCCGAGCGCCGGCCGCAGCCGCGCAAGGATCGCCCGCACCGCCGGCGGGTCGGCGATCACGATCTGCACGATGTCGGCCGCGGCCGCCACCGCCTCGGGCGTCGGCAGGAGCTGGGGGAAATCCGCCGGCGGCGTGCGGTTCCACGCCCCGGCCAGCACGCCGGCCGCATGATAATGCCGGGCCCAGACCGAGCCGATGATGCCGAGACCGATGACGCCGGTGGTTTTCATGGAGAATGAGCTGATCAGAGGAATTGAACCACGGATTACACGCATTGCACGGATTCCAATTCCGGCAAAACGATTTTACAGGAGGCCACGGAGGACATAGGACCCAAGCCCTCGGTTTCGGACAACCTCCATGTGCTCCGCGACCTCCTGTGAAAGCGGGTTGAAGACGATCACGGCCGGGTCGTCGACCCAGCCCTACCTTATATACGTGTAATCCGTGAAATCCGTGGTTAAAAACTTCCGGAAATCGAAAGATCGAGCCTCACCCCAAAATCTCCAGCATCCGCGTGAACAGCTGGTTCACCTTCGCCTGGTTGTCCTTCACGAGGTCCTTGAACTTGGTGAAGTCGATCTCGGTGCCCGCGAGGCCGTTCGCGTAGTTGTCGATGATCGCGAGGCTGTTGTAGTTGAGGGCGAGCTCGCCGCAGAGGTCGGCCTCGTGGGCCGCCGTCATGCCGATCACGTCGCCCCAGTGGCGCACGATCGCGATCTCGGCCTTGGTCTCGAAGCGCGGGCCGCGCATCTGCACGTAGACCTTGCCGCCCTGGATGTTGAACTCGGGGGCGAGGCCCGCGAGCAGCTTGGGGATGAGGTTGTTGGCGATCGCGGGCGCCCCGCCTTTCAGCTCGGTGTCGTGGAAGGTGGCCGGGCCCTGCTGCAGGCCGACATAATCGCTACACGACACGATCGTACCGGGCGGGAGCTCGGGCTTTAGCGAGCCGACGGAATTGAGCGAGACTATGTCCTTGAAGCCGAGGTCGGCGAGGGCGCGGATGTTCGCCCGGTAATTGATCGCGTGCGGCGGCAGCGGGAAGCCATCGCCGTGGCGGTTGATGATGACGTGCTCGCCCCGCGCCCGATAGGCCACCGGCCCGTGGGGGGTCGCCGCGGTGCGCTTCTCCCACGCGGCAAACAGGTTTGAGTTCACGATGCTGGTGCCACTGATGAACGCGACCTTCATGGTCTTATCGTCCAACAGGCGGACATCCACCCGCAACCCATTTCCCCCCGGACGGCCGCCGCGGGCCCGCAATCCCTTTTATCCCAGGTGACGAGTGACGGGTGACCAGTGACGGCAACGAAGCCGCTCGCCTCGGGCGTCCGATGCTTCCGGACAATGCCTTGTCTCGTCACTTGTCACCCGTCACTCGTCACCCCGTAAGGCTGCTTGTCAAATCCCCCGCCGGGGCCTAACTCATCCTCTTCGAGATGCCTCCCGCCGCTCCCGCCAACCCCGCCCTGCCCCCCGGCACCTCCCTGCCGGGGCACATTGCCATCATCATGGACGGCAACGGCCGCTGGGCGCAGCAGCGCGGGCTGCCCCGCCTTGAGGGCCACCGCCGCGGCGTCGAGACGGTCCGCACGATCGTCGATGCCACCCGCGAGCTCGGCATCCGCGTCGTGACCCTCTACGCCTTCTCGGTCGAGAACTGGAAGCGCCCGCAGGACGAGGTCGGCGGCCTGATGAACCTCCTCGATTTCTTCCTCAAGCGGGAGACCGACGACCTGATCAAGAACAAGGTCCGCCTGCTCACGATCGGCCGCACCGAGGACCTGCCCGAGGTGGTGCGCAAACGCCTCGAATCCACGATCAAGGTCACCGAGACGTTCAGCGACTACACCCTGGTCCTCGCCCTGAACTACGGCGCCCGCACCGAGATCGTCGACGCCGCCCGCGCCTACGCCGCCGCCGTGGCCGCCGGGAAGGAAAAGCTCAACGACAGCTCCTGGGCGACGTTCAGCCGTTATCTTTACACCGCGGGCCTGCCGGACCCCGACCTGATCATCCGCACCTCCGGCGAAACCCGCGTGAGCAACTTCCTCCTCCTGCAGGGCGCCTACGCGGAGTACTACTTTGCCCCGGTCCTCTGGCCGGACTTCTCCCGGGCCGACCTCGTCACCGCGATCACCGAGTACTCCAAGCGCGAGCGGCGCTACGGCCAGACCGGCGAGCAGGTCAAACCGGTGTCGGCGTCAGCCAGCTGACGCGTGAGAAACCGCCTTCTCAGCTTCATCGTACTCTGGGGCTCGGTCCTCGGGGTCCTCTGGTTCTTTCGCGCGCCCGGCGCCCTGGTGATCATCACCCTCCTTTCGGCCCTGACCCTGCGCGAGTTTTACGAGCTGCTGCGCGCGGCCGGGCACCAGCCGATCGTCGGCGCCGGCGTAACCCTCGGCGCGCTGATCACCGCCGCGCCGTGGATCGAGCCGATCTGCCCCGCCGCCCATTATATCGTTCCGGTCTGCGTCGCCGCGGTGGCCTGCATGGTGCTCGCGCACCCGCCGGAAAACCGCGTCGACACCCTCGGCTCCACGCTCTTCGGCCTGCTCTACGTGTCCGCCATGCTGGCCTTCCTCGTGAAGATCGTGCGGCCCTTCCCGGGTGATGTCGTTCAGCCCGACGGCCGCCTGATCCTCGGGCTCTGGCTGATCGCCGTCACCAAGTTCTGCGATGTCGGCGCCCTGCTGTCCGGCATGGCTTTCGGCCGCCACAAGATGGCGCCGGTCATCAGCCCGAAGAAGACCTGGGAAGGCGCGATCGGCGGCGTGCTCATTTCCGCCGGGCTCGGCGCGCTCATCGCGTGGCTCTGCCGCGATTCGTTCCCGGCTCATTTTACCCCGACCTTCGCCGCGCTCGCCGCGGTGCCGGTGGCCGTGATCGGCGTGGTTTCCGACCTGATCGAGTCCGTCATCAAGCGCCGGGCGAACCGCAAGGACTCCGGCAACACCATCCCCGGCATCGGCGGGGTGTTCGACCTGACCGACAGCCTGATCCTGACGGCCCCGATCGGTTTCCTCCTGTTCGGCCTCGACTGATTTCACCGTGGCGCCGCCCCCCCACCTTCCCCGCCGCCGCGTGGTGCTGCTTGGCGCCACCGGCTCGATCGGCGAAAACACCCTTCGGGTCATCGCCGCGCACAGCGACCGGCTGGAGCTCGTCGGCATCGCGGCCCACGGCAAACACGAGCAGCTCGCCGGGATCGCACGCCAGTTCGGCGTCCGGCATGTCGGGCTCTACGATCCGGCCGCATGCGCCGCCGCGAAGTCAGGCGGCCAATTCCCCGCCGGCACCGTATTTTACGACGGACCCGACGGCCTGCGCTCCCTCGCGACCCTGCCGGAGGCCGACACCGTGTTGGTGGCTGTGGTGGGCACGGCCGGACTCCAGCCGACGCTCGACGCCATCGCCGCGCGGAAGACCATCGCCCTCGCCTCGAAGGAGATCCTCGTCCTCGCCGGCAAATTCGTGATGGCCGCGACCCGCGCCAGCGGCAGCCCGCTGCTGCCAGTGGACAGCGAGCACAATGCCGCCTTCCAATGCCTCGAGGGCCGCCCTGCCTCGCACGTCCGCCGCCTCGTGCTCACCGCCTCGGGCGGTGCCTTCCGCGACTGGCCGCTCGAACGGCTGACCGAGGTCAAACCGGCCGACGCCCTCAAGCACCCCATCTGGGCCATGGGCCCCAAGGTCACGGTCGATGCCGCCACGATGGCCAACAAGGGCCTCGAACTGATCGAGGCGCAGGCCCTCTTCGGCCTGCGGGCGGATCAATGCCAGGCGGTCCTGCACCCCCAGAGCATCGTGCACTGCCTCGCGGAGTTCACCGATGGCTCGATGCTCGCCCACCTTTGTCCGCCCTCGATGACGTTTCCGATCCAGCACGCGCTGCTCTATCCCGACCGGGCTGCGAGTGGCACCGACCAGTCACTCCCTCTCGACAAGGCCTTCTCGCTGGATTTCCGCCCCGTTGAGGCCGCGCGCTATCCGATGCTGGGGCTCGCCCGCCGGGCGATGGAAGCCGGCGGCGGCGCCCCGGCGATCTACAACGCCGCCAACGAGGTGGCCGTCGCCGCCTTTCTAAAATGTAAAATTACATTTCTTGAGATCCCCCGGGTGGTGGAGCAGACTCTGTCTGCCATGAATCACTCCGATCCCGCCGACTTGGCTGCCGTCCTCGCGCTCGATGCCGAGGCCCGCCGGGTGGCGTCCGAGCGGATCGACTGAGCGCCTGGCGCTCTCCCTTTTCTCCCCTTCGCCGTGTCCCTCGACTCCGTCTCCGCCCTGTTTTCCAACGTCTGGTCGATCTTCCTGATCGTCCTGTTTTTCGGCGGCTCGATCTTTGTCCACGAGCTCGGCCACTTCCTGGCCGCCCGGAAGCGCGGCCTGAAGGTCGCCCGGTTCTCCATCGGCTTCGGCCCCAAGATCTGCGCTTGGACCGGCAAGGACGGCGTCGAGTATCGCCTCTCCTGGCTGCCCCTCGGCGGCTACGTCGCCCTGCCCCAGCTCGCCGACATGCGTGAGATCGAGGGTGGCGACACTGACACCACCGAGCCGCTCCCGACCATCAGCTACGCCGACAAGTTCATCGTCTTTGTGATGGGCGCCGTCTTCAACGTCCTCTTCGCTTTCGTCCTCGCCTGTGTCCTCTGGATCATGGGCCAGCCGCTGAGCAACGACGCCGCCACCACCCGGGTCGGCCACGTCAGCGCCACCCTCCCCGGCACCACCCTCCCCAGCCCGGCAATGGAAGGCGGCATCAAGGTCGGCGACACCGTGCGGGCCATCGACGGCATCTCCGTGAAGGACTGGAGCGGCTTCAAGCAGGCCCTTGTGATGAGCTCCGGCCGCACTCCCGACGGCAAGCCCAAGACCGTTTTCACCATCGAGCGCGAGGGCCAGACCTCGGATTTCGTCCTCTACCCGCGCCTCTCTGCCGACGAATCCCTGCGGATGGTCGGCATCAGCCCCTACTACGACCTGTCCGTCCAGGTGGTCGACCCCAACTCCTTCGGCGCCAAGGCCGGCTTCCAGGTCGGCGACGAAATCGTCAGCGCCGACGGCACCCCGATCCATAATGCCGCGCTCCTGAGCGAGATCCTCTCCCGCCAGCCGGCGAACCCGCTCGCCGTCACCGTCAAACGCGGCGGCAACATCGTGGCCCTGACCGTCCCGCCGCGCACCGAGGCCAGCAACGCGATGATCGCCGGCGTGGGCTTCACCGTCGGCTACAAGCTCATCCACCTCTCCCCGTTCACCCAGATCAGCGAGATGGTCGTCACCACCTTCCGCACCCTCGGCAGCCTGCTCAATCCCAAGTCCGACATCGGCCTCTCCAAGGTCTCCGGCCCGGTCGGCATCGTGACCATTTTCTACAGCGCCGCCGGCGCGGGCATCGCCGCCGTCCTCTGGTTCACAATCCTGATCAACATCAACCTCGCGATCTTCAACCTGCTGCCGATTCCCGTGCTCGACGGCGGCCACATCCTCTTTGCCACGATCGCCAAGCTCCGCGGCCGGGCGCTGCCGCAGAATTTCATCATGTCCACCCAGCAGGTCTTCATCGTGCTGCTTTTCTCCATGATCCTGTACGTGAGTTTCTTCGATGTCCGCCGCCTGTGGGGCGACGTGAAGGCCAGCCAGGAAGCCGCCGCCCCGGCCAAGCCGGCGAAGTAACGGCGCCGGGTAGGGCGTGGACTCCGTCCGCGCCGGGATAGGATGTAGCGCCGGCAGACCTCTGCCGGCTTCGATCCCGGGGTGGAGGTCCACCCCGGCTACAACCGGAATCGAAGATCCCAACCCCGGCGTTGACGGCAGGCACCGGAAAAGCGCCAATTCCCCAGCATGTCCTACTGCCTGTCGCGTTTCCAGACCCTCCGCCGCCACACCGTCGAGGTGAAGGTCGGCTCCGTCGGGGTCGGCGGGGCCAACCCGATCCGCGTGCAGTCGATGACGACCAGCGACACGCAGGACATCGACGCGACCGTGAAGCAGTCGATCGCCCTCGCCGAGGTCGGCTGCGAGATCGTCCGCGTCACCGCCCCCAATGTCGCCGCCGCGCAGTGCCTGCGCGACATCCGCCGGAAGTTCACCGCGGCCGGCTTCGGCCACATCCCCCTCGTGGCGGACATTCATTTCCTCCCCTCCGCCGCGATGGAGGCCGTGGAGCACGTGGAGAAGGTCCGCGTCAACCCGGGCAACTACGCCGACAAGAAGAAGTTCGCCGTGAAGGAGTACAGCGACGCGGACTACGACCGCGAGCTGCAGCGCCTGCACGAGACGTTCTCCCCGCTGGTCCGTCGCGCCGCCGAGCTCGGCCGCTCACTCCGCATCGGCACCAACCACGGCTCCCTCTCCGACCGGGTCATGAACCGCTACGGCGACACGCCCCTCGGCATGGTCGAGAGCGCCCTCGAGTTCCTGCGCATCGCCCGCTCGCACAATTTCCACGCCCTCATCCTCTCGATGAAGTCGAGCAACCCGAAGGTCATGATCGAGGCCTACCGCCTGCTCGTGGACCGGATGAACGGCGAGGATATGCACTACCCGCTGCACCTCGGCGTGACCGAGGCCGGCGACGGCGAGGATGGTCGCATCAAGAGTGCCATCGGCATTGGCTCGCTCCTGCTCGACGGCCTCGGCGACACCATCCGGGTGTCGCTGACCGAGGACTCCGTCTACGAGATCCCGGTCGCCCAAGCGATCGCGAACAAGGTGATGTCGCTCTGGCCGGCCGCCAAGCCGGTGGCCAACGAGCTGGCTGATTCCGTCGATCCCTTCCACTTCGCCCGGCGCACCACCACCACGCTGGAGCTGTCGCCCCGCTGCCGGGTGGGCCCGGAGCAGCCGCCCCGGGTGATCGTGGCCCTGCCGTCCCTGGCCGATCTTCCCGCCGCCATCACTGCCCTGGCCTCGCCCCGGCTCAAGGACACCCCCGCCGAGGGCATCATGGTCCCGGTGCAGGGTCCCGCCGATCTCGCCGAGCTCTGCCTCGCCCTCCCGGCCCAGGGCCTGCCCTGCGAATTCCTCGGCCTCGATCTCGCCCCCAGCGTCCACATCGAGCTGCTGCGACCCCTGCTGGCAATGAGCCCCGGACGCATCCTGCTGGCGCGGACCTTTGCCGCCGACCGCCCGGGCGAACTGGCGGAGTTTGCCACGCTGGTCCGCGAGACCGGGCACTTCCTCGCCGTGGCCGTGGATCCGGCGGAATTCGCCGCCTTCGCCCCCGGCCTCGGCGGCCCGGGCGACAAAAACCTGCTCTTCACCGTGGCCCCCACAGCCGTGCGCACTGGTGCCGGCCATAGCATTGGCTTGTACCGTCACTTGGCCGCGGGCCTCGCCGCCGCGGGCTCCGCCGCCCCGATCTGGATCCGCAACACCGCGGCCAGCACCGTCAACAACGGACCCGACTTCCTTTCCCGCCTCACCGAGGCGAGTTTCCTCACCGGCGCGTTGCTCTGCGACGGGCTCGGCGACTTGGTGAGCGTCGAGACCGAGTCCGACCCGACCCGGGCAACCCGGCTCGCCTACAATGTCCTCCAAGGCGCCGGCGCCCGCATTTCCAAGACGGAGTTCGTGGCCTGCCCGAGCTGCGGCCGGACGCTCTTCGACCTGCAGACCACCACCCAGCGCATCCGCGCCCAGACCGGTCACCTCAAGGGGGTGAAGCTCGCCATCATGGGATGCATCGTGAACGGCCCCGGCGAAATGGCCGATGCCGACTTCGGCTACGTCGGCGGCGCGCCCGGCAAGATCAACCTCTACGTCGGCAAGAACTGCGTGCAGTACAACATCCCCGAGGCCGAGGCCGACGCGCGCCTGATCGCGCTGATCCGCGAGCACGGCAAGTGGGTCGATCCGGACCCCGCGACCGCGCCGGCGTGAGCGCGCCCCGCGGAATTTTCCCTCTGAAAACCGACCGGGCGGGACGTTCCGAGGCCACCGGCCTCCTGTCGCTGATCAGCGATACAATTTCCGGCTCCATTTTTTTGCCAGCGAAGCAACCCATTTCTCGCAAAAAGTTATGCCCAAACCGGGTGTGAATAAGTTGTTGGAAAGTTGCTCTTGAAATGCCTTTTTCGTTCGCCGTTACTCCGGTCTCGTTCGTTGTTTATCCCGCCTCCGGTTCGCTCTTTCATACGTCTTTCGGGGAACGTTCCCCAGTTGCGCAGTAGTTCAGGCCCGAGCCCTTGGCCCCCAATGGTTTGCCCGGTGGAGATCCAAGTGTAAAATGGTTGCATTATATCCACCTAATTTCTTCGGCGCAGTGCAGCGAACGTGTTCCCGGCTGGCGTTTGATTTTTACTCCGGAACGGTTGTGTGAATAATTCCGACTTTTCCTGCAGTTCATGCCCGCCACACCACTCACCTCCAATCTCTGGGAAGCCGTTAAATGCGACTTCAAGGGCCTCTTCCCCGAGGACGTATTCCAGATGTGGTTCGAGCCGGTGGTCTGTGTCGAGTCGACCGACGACACGATCGTGCTGGGCGTCCCGAACGATTTTGCCGCGATCTGGATCCACGACAATTATCTGGATCTGATCACTCAGCGCCTGCGCCTCAACGCCGGCCGTATGGTCAACGTGACCCTCAAGAAGGCCGATTCGCCGGCCGAGCGCCATCATGCCGCCGCCAAGCCGGCCCCCGAGGTCCACCATGGCCGGGTCAAGGCCGCCACCGCCACCCGCCGCGGGGGTAAGGGCGACGACCGCGCCAACAACGGCACGCTCAATCCCCGGAACACCTTCGCCACCTTCGTCGTCGGCAACAACAACCAGATGGCCCACGCCGCCGCCCTCGCGGTGGCCCAGTCGCCCGCGCAGGCGTACAACCCGCTGTTCATCTACGGCGACACCGGCCTCGGGAAGACCCACCTGATGCAGGCCATTGGCCATGCCATCATCCAGCACAACCCGGAATCCCGGGTCGCCTACCTCTCCACGGAAAAGTTCACCAATGAATTTATCCAGGCCCTCCAGGAAAACGCGCTGACCAAGTTCCGCCAGCGCTACCGGCATGTCGACGTGCTGCTGATCGACGACGTCCAGTTCCTCGCCAACAAGGAGCGCATCCAGGAGGAGTTCTTCCATACTTTCAACGACCTGTTCGAGTCCGGGAAGCAGATCGTCCTCTCCAGCGACCGTCGCGCCAGCGAGATCACCAAGCTCGAATCCCGCCTCGTCTCCCGCTTCGAGTGGGGTCTTCCGGCCGACATCCAGCCGCCCGACTTTGAAACCCGCGTGGCCATCCTCCGGACCAAGGCCGCCACTCTGAAGTGCGACATCCCGGCCCCGATCATCAATTTCATCGCCCAGAACATCTCGAAGAACGTCCGCCGCCTCGAGGGCGCGCTGATCAAGGTGGCCAGCTACGCCTCCCTGACCAACAAGCCCCTCGACCTCGCGACCACCGAGATGCTCCTGCAGGACGTGCTGATGGAGCAGGCGCAGAACGTCCTGACCATCGAGACGATCCAGAAGCGCGTCGCCGACCACTTCCAGATCCGGCACAGCGACATGACGAGCAAGCGCCGGCCCAACAACATCGCCATCCCCCGCCAGATCGCGATGTACCTCACCCGTTCGCTCACCAAGCACTCCCTCCAGGAAATCGGCGACGCCTACGGCGGCCGCGACCACGGGACCGTGATCCACGCCTGCAAGGCCGTGGACAACATGATGGAGCAGGACACCTCGATGCGCGGCAGCGTCGAGTTCCTCCGGGCGCAATTGTCCCGCTGAGCCGTCTGCGCCCACGCAGACGGCAGTTGAAAGTTGAAGGCTGAAAGTTGAAAGTGGGGTGTCTTTCCGCCCGCCGGTCTTTCAACCTTCAACTTTCATCTTTCAACTATCCCGATGTCCCTGACTCCCGAACAAAAAGCCGCCGTCGCCTCCTGGGTGGAGGCCGGTGACAACCTTTCCGCCGTCCAGAAGAAGCTGGCCGACCAGTTCAAGGTGAACCTCACCTACCGCGACGTCCGTTTCCTCGTCGACGACCTCGAGCTCGCCCTCAAGGACCCCGCGCCCAAGGTCGACACCACCGACGTGTCCAAGGCCGCCGCCCCGGCCCCCGCCCGCCCGGCCCCGGCCGCCCCGGAGAAGAAGGGGTTTCTCGACAAGGCGAAGGAAAAGCTCGGGCTCGGCAATCCAGCCACCGCTGACGACGAAACCGACGCGCTGGACGAGGCCGCCCCCGCCGGCAGCTCCGTCAAGGTCGAGGTCGACAAGGTCACCCTCCTCCCCGGCGCCCTCGCCAGCGGCTCCGTCACCTTCGGCGATGGCGTCACCGCCAAATGGATCATCGACCCGCAGGGCCGCCCCGGCTTCACCGAGGTCAGCCAGCCCGGCTACCGCCCCAGCCCCGAGGACGGCCAGGCCTTCATGCTGGAACTCAGCGCCCAGCTCCAGCGCCGGGGGTTCTGAGTCGGATTTTGGCACGCCAAGACGCGAAGACGCCAAGGTCGATCCAGAGCGGGTTTGTGGCCGGTTCGCCGAGCGCACCCGCCACAAACCCATCTTGTTTCCGAACCTTGGCGTCTTCGCGTCTTGGCGTGAAACCAATCCGAATGGATCGGAATTACCCAAGGTAGGGCGGAGATGACATCTCCGCCCTACCCCTCTACCCCTTCAGCAATCGCCGGAATTCCGCCTCGTCGATCACCGGCACGCCCAGCGCCTGGGCCTTCTCGAGCTTTGAGCCGGCCTCGGCGCCGGCCAGCACGTAGCTGGTCTTCTTGCTCACGCTGCCGCTTACCTTGCCGCCGGCGACGAGGATCTGCTGCTCCGCCTCCTCCCGCTTCAAGGTGGGCAGCGTGCCGGTCAGGACGAACGTCTTGCCGGTGAAAATTCCCGCCTCGACCACCGTGCCGGCGGGGTCGATCCCCAGCTTCCGCAGCTTGGCCAACAGGCGCCGGCCCGGCTCGCTAGCCAGAAAATCGAGGGTGCTCGCCGCCACCGCCGGGCCGAGTTCGGACGGGACACCCGCCAGGATGCCGCCATCGAGCGCCACCATGTCTGCATCCAGCCGGGCACACAATTCCTTGCGCCGCGCCTTCTCCTCATCCGTCTTGGCCGGGTTCTTGCGCGAAGCCGGCGCTTCCAGCTCCCGCTGCTCCCCGAGCCGGGCCTTCTCCAGCACGGCCTGTAGCAGCTTCGATTCCGCCACCTCGGCCAGGGTGCGATGCCGGCGGCCGAGCTCGCGCGCCGTGGTCTCGCCCACGTCGGGGATGCTCAGGGCGTAGAGCCATTTCTCCAGAGGCAGCGCCCGGGCCGTCTCGCGGGCGGCCACGATCTTCGTGGCGTTCTTTTCGCCGAAAATCCGCGGTTCCTCCATCGTGCCGAGATTGAGGGTGGCCAGCGTCTCCAGCGGCACATCGTAGAGATCCGGCGGATCGCGCACGAGGTCGAGCTCGACCAGCTTGGCCGCCACAATGTCGCCCACCCCGTCGATCGCGAGGGCCCGGCGGCTGCAGAAGAAAACCATCCGGCCGACACGCTGGGCCTGGCAGTCGTAGTTCTGGCACTTCCAGGCCACGCCCTCGCCACTCTCGGTGTTGACCTCCAGCTTGGCGATCTTGCCACCGCAGACCGGACATTTGCCCCCGACGGCGGCATAGAGGTCGAACTCCTTCGCCCCCTGCGGCCGTTCCTCGGGGAAGGAGCGCAGCACCGCGGGGATCACCTCACCCGCCCGTTCGATCTCCACCAGGTCGCCGACACGGATGTCCTTGCGCCGGATCTCCTCCTCGTTGTGCAGCGTCGCGCGGCTGATCGTGCTCAGCGAAAGGAACACCGGCTCAAGCTCGGCCACCGGGCTGAGGATGCCGGTCTTGCCGACCTGGATCGTGATGGCCTTGAGCCGCGTGCGGCCGGTCTCGGCCTGAAACTTGTAGGCAATCGCCCAGCGCGGGGCCTTCTCGGTCGCCCCGGCCGTGCGCTGGTCCTCGAACCGGTCGAGTTTAATGACGGCCCCATCGGTGCCGTAGACGAAGGAACGCCGGATCCGGTCGAGTTCCCCAATGGCCGCCCACGCCGCGTCGATCCCGCGGACGCGCCAGATGCGCTCCACCACGGGCAGGCCCCAGGCCCGCAGTTGGTCGTGGAGCTCGGACTGCGACTGCACGACCTCAGGTTCGCAGTGGCCCAGACTGTACAGGACGATCTCAAGCCGGCGACGCGCCACCTCCTCGAGATCGAGCAGTTTCACCGTGCCGGCCGCCGTGTTGCGCGGGTTGGCGTAGGGTTCATCGCCGTCCGCGACGCGCAGGGCATTGAGCCGCTCGAACTCGGCCTGGGTCATGTAGATCTCGCCCCGGATTTCCACGACCTTGGGGATGGCGCCTTTGCCCTGGCGCGCCAGCTCGCGCGGGAGCGAAGGGATGGCCCGCAGGTTGGCCGTGATGTCATCGCCCTTCGTGCCATCGCCGCGGGTCACCCCGCGCACGAGCCGGCCATCCTCGTAGGTCAGGCTCACGGCGAGGCCGTCGATCTTGGGCTCCACCGTGTAAGCTTGGTCCCCGGCCTCGAGCAGTTTCCCGAGCCGGACATGGAACGCGCGCAGCTCCTCCTCGTTGTAGGTGTTGTCGAGGCTCATCATGCGCTGGCGATGCGCGACCTCCTTGAATCCCTGCACGCGGTCATCGCCCACTTTCTGCGTGGGCGATTCGGTGCTGGCGAACTGCGGCCACGCCACCTCGAGGTCGGCCAGCTCGCGCTTCACGCGGTCGTACTCGAAATCCGTGATCTCGGGCTTGGACTGACGATGGTAAAGCTCGTCATGCCGGGCGATCTCGGCCCGCAGGGCCGCGATGCGTGACTGCGCCTCGCCGGGGGTCATGGCAGCGAAACCGGCTCCACCCGGCCCTGGGCCCGCCGCATGATCCGCGCCGGGGTTTCCATCCAGCGGCGCAGTCGAGGCGAACCGGCGTAGCAACCCACGGCCGCCAAGGCACCGAGCGTGTCGGCCACCCAGTCCGCCAGCTCCGCGGAGCGACCGGGGACGAACGACTGATGCCACTCGTCCGTGACCCCGTACGCCGAGGTCAAAACCACCGCCAGGACCGCGGCACGGGCGCCCCGGCCCAACCGACAGACCAGGACCCCGAGGAGCCCGTAGACCGCGAAATGCACCACCTTGTCGAAGTGCGGGATCCAATCCCCCACATCCGGCACCCGGGACCGGCTCGACCAAGCGAAAATCACTGCCGCCAGCGCCACCGGCCAGACCCAGGCGGTCCGGGAGACCGTTTCGCTGGGGGTTGGGGCCGTCGTTTTCACGCCTTCATCCGACCCGAAAAGGCGGGTTCGGCAACGGGGAAAATGGTCGGGCTGGTGAGATTCGAACTCACGACCTCTTGCACCCCATGCAAGCGCGCTACCAGGCTACGCTACAGCCCGAACAAGGAAGGGTCACAAAGCGGCAACGCTCTCGGTGATGCAAGTGCTTTTTCCGGGAGCCAAAACCTCGGAATTGAAACCGCGAAGTCCGCCAGGGAACGCGAAGTTCAAGGCTACCACCACGGCTTCACCAAGCCCGGATCATCCCCGTTGCCCGCCCAGTTGAATTGGGAGTCGATGTTCACCTGGCCCTTGGTTGTACCCGCCGGGGTGTAGCGGATTTCGGCCCGGGGCGTGTACCAGTCCCCCTTCCAGATGAAGTGGAACGGGCCGCTCAATTGCTGCGGTTTGGTCCGGTTCGTCGTGGGGCTCGGGAACAGCAATTCGATCTCGGCGCTGCCGTCGATCTCGCCGGAAACCCGGATCCAGAGGTTCGTGACACTCCTGTCCTTATCCCAGTGCGAGGGTACGCGCAGGACCAAAGTCTCAGCCCGGGACACTTGGGGGACGGCCACCCGGATCGGGGAAGCGGAGGGAAAGAAGAACCACACCACCACGGCGATTAGGGTCGCCACGCCCGCGCAGAAAGTCACCCCGGTCAGAACGACCACACGAAGCAGAAGCGCCCGGGCCTTGTCTTGGGGTTCCACACCCCGCGCTCCCGGATTGGGTGCACCGCCGCAAGGCTGATGCTGCCGCCAATATCGCGTCAGGGCCACGGCCCCGCGCGCGACACCCATCGAACCAATCCGTCCCATCCGACTGATCGGTCCGATCCCTCGCCCTCCCCATCCGCGCAATCTGCCTTACCGAGCGAAGCGACAGGGCTCCAAATCTGCGGTTAAGAGCGACATCGTCATCGCGGCCGCCTCGGCGAGGCAGCCCTACCCCGGAGCCATCCGTGCCAGCCCTCCGCCGTCCCGCATCCGGGACTTTGGAGGGTTCGTCCCGACGCCATGCGTCAGGCGAAAAAAAAGGCGTCCCGCGGATGCGGGACGCCTTGGAAGATTAGCTTGAGGGCAGCTTAGTTGCCACGAGCCGCGGGCATCGCGGGAGCCGCACCGCCAGCAGCCGGAGCCGCCGCACCGCGACCGCCGCCGCCGCCGCCACCACCAGCGCCGCCACGGCCAGCGGCCGGGAGGGCACCACCAGCGGCGATGAACGCCGTGACCTGGGCCTCGTTGAACTTCTCAGCGGAACCCTGGAGGGTCGCGAAAGCCGCCGCGCGCTTGTTGGCGAGGGCGAGCTCGGCCGCCTGGACCTTGCCCACGGCCGCCTTGATGGCCGCATCGTCTTTCTTGTCGGCGAACGTCGCGGTCGCGAGCTCGGCACGGGCCGCGGTCACCGCGGCGGTCTCGGCCGCGAGGCCGGTCGTGAAGAGTTCGTTAACCTTGGCGGTCTGCTCGGCCGTGATGCCGGGGATGCCACCGCGGCCACCACCACCAGCACCGCCACGGGCGCCACCAGCGGCGGCACCGCCAGCAGCCGGAGCCGCCGGGGCTTGGGCGAAAGCGGAGAATGCGCTGAGCGCGAAGGCCGCCACGACAGAGGCGACGCGAATTGAGCTATTGGACTGTTTCATAGGTAACCTTGCGGTGTTGTTGTTGGATCTGAACCGTTTTTAAAGACGGCGAAGGATGGGTTTGGGATCTGCGAGTTTGGACTGCTCCTCCCCTGGAATGATCGACCGGGTGTTGATTTCGTTTCCGAGGTCAGGGACCCACGGGAGCAAAGGACAGCAACTCGGCTGGCAATAGGGGGGTAATCTGGGGGAGGGATCTAACGACTGACATTCACTGGATTAGATTCGGCATCGGGCGGCGCAAGGCAAAATTCCGGGAATTCCTGACGCCTTTCCGCCTCGATCCAAAATGGCTGGATCCATTTTGGCATCCAGCAGCGGGCGGCAAAGCCCAACACCCGGCTGGCGTCAGAGTCCACCCGTCAGCGCATTGAGCAGCGTGCGGGCAGGGACCGAGGCCGGGTCGAGCCGCAGCGCCGCGCGGGCGTGGGTGGCCGCGTCGGCATTGCGGCCGAGCCCGCGCAGGACGATGGCCAGGCCGAGATGCGTGCCGGCCGAATCGGGCCGCAGCGCCAGCGAGCGGGTATAGGCCTCCACCGCCTCGGCCGGGCGGCCCGCGATGGCCAGCGTGGACGCCAGGTTGGCTAGAGAGACCGGATCGTTCGGCTGCAACCGCACCGCCTCCGCCAGCGCGTCCACCGCCTCGCCGGCCCGGTCCTGCTTCACCAGCAGCAGGCCCAGGCTGTGGCGCACCTCGGCGGCGGCCGGCCGCAGCCGCACCGCCTTTTCCCAGGCCGGCACCGCCTCGGCGTTGCGCCCGGTCTTCTCCAGCAGGCGCGCGTAGTTCACATGGGCGTCAAAGTCCTCCGGGCGCAGCCGGAGCAGCTCCGCGATCGCCGCCAGTCCGCCGGCCGTGTCGCCCTGCTGCAGCAGCACCAAGCCGAGGTTGCTCAGCGCGCGCAGGTAATCGGGCCGCAGCCGCAGTGCCTCCCGGTACTCCGCCGCCGCCCCGGGCAGGTCTCCCTGCTCCATCAGCAGCGCGCCAAGGTTGTTGTGCGCCCGGTCGCTGCCCGGATGATTTTGGATCGTGTCGCGCCACAGGCCGATCGCGTCCCGGTAAACCACGTTCCGCCGCAGGGTCGCGACGGCGAGGAGCGGGACCGCCACCGCGGCCACGATCAGCCCGCGCCGGCCGAGCCAGTGCTGGAGTCCCGCCAGGGCCAGCACGACCACGGCCAGCAGCGGCAGGTACATGCGGTGCTCGGCCATCACCTGCGACAGCACCGGCAGGAAACTCGAACTCGGGGCCAGCACCGCGAAGAAAAGCGCGCCGAGGAAACCGAGCGCCGGCCGGCGCACCAGCGCCCAACCGGTGACGCCGAGCAGGGCCAGCACGACCAGCCCCTGCCACCAGACCGCACCGAGTCCCGTCACCATCCGCGTCCCGTAGTCGAACACCTGCCCCGTCGGCAGCACGCTCAGCCGCAGGTAGCGCACCAGCGCACCGGCCTGCGTCAGCAGGTAATGCCACGACGAGGCGTCGCCCGCCACGGCCGTACCGCCGCGACCCGCGCCCGCGAACAGCAGCACCGCCAGCACGACCCAAGTCGCAGCCAGCGCTGCGTGCTGGCGCCCGCGTTGCTTCCAGGCGGCGTGAAAAGTCCCGCCGACAAACGTCCGGTCGTATAACAGCACCAGTAGCGGCGCCGTCACCATGACTTCCTTCGCCGCCATGCCAACCGCGCACGCGGCCACCGCGGTCGCCTGCCAGCGAAGCGGCGCGGACGATTCCACGGACCGGACAAAGGCGTAAAGCGTGAGCAGGTAGAATAGCGCCACGAGCGATTCCGCCCGCTGCGAGATGTAGGTGACCGATTCCGTCTGCAGCGGATGCAGGCTCCAGAGCAGGGCCGCCACCAAGGCGAACCAGCCGGCGTCCTGCCCGAACCGGTAGGGCGCGGACTCCGCTCCGCGCCGCGCTGGGGCAACAGGCTCTGATCCCACCTCAAGTTTGCCCGGCGGTCGCGGAGCGACGCGCCCTACCGGATCCTCGGTTCGGCTCAGCGTCCGCGCCAGCAACCCGTACACCAGCAGCGCGCTCGCGGCGTGGATCAGGATGTTCAGCAGATGATACCCCCAGACCTCGAGACCGCTCAGGGCGTGGCTCAGCGCGAAGCTGACATTCAGCACCGGCCGGCCCGACACCGTGTCCCCGCCCGCCGGCGGCTGCAGCGCGCTCCAAAGGCTGCCGAGTGTCGGGTTTGTCTGGATCGACCCGAAGTCGTCGAGCAGGAACGGCACCGAAAAGCTGTTGGCGTAGACCAGCAGCACCGCCGCCGCGATGAGGGCGGGCGGCGCCCAGCCGGGCAGGCCGGAGGTCGAGGCTGGTTTCGCCGGGGGTTTCATGCGGGGTCTCGGGCCATCATCTCCCGGGTGAGGGCACCCGGGCTAGACCAAATCTCATCTGTGGTCCGGGTGACCTCACCCGGAAATTCCGCGGCGGTTCATTTATTGGGGCCTCCCGAGGCTCGCAGGCTGGCCAGCAGATCGCGCGCCGGCTGCAGGTCGGGCCTGAGCTCGAGTGCCCGCT
>CAMDOO010000036.1 GCA_945903545.1 Opitutus sp. GAS368
GAGCACGGCGGCGAGGTGGCTGCGGGCGGTGCGGAACTTCTCGATCATCTCGGAGAGCGGCGAGGTGAGCTTGAAGCGCACGATGGGCCGGATCAGCGGGGCGAAGGGTGCGTCGCCGCCGAGGGCCTGGATCTGCCAGAGCCATTCGCGGACGAGGAGGACGCCCCTGAGATTGTCGAGCGTGCCCTCGCAGACCGGAAAGCGGCTGTGGCCGGAGGTCTGGGCGATGCGGAGATTGTCAGCCGCCGGGCGGTCGAGCCAGAGGGCGCCCACCTGGTCGCGCGGGCGCATGATCATACGCGCGGTGGTGCCCCGCACGCGGAGCGACTGGACCATGAGCTTGTTGATCAGGGCATCGCCGGGATGGCTGTGGCGGGCGTGGCTGAAGACATATTCCAGCTCCTCAGAACTGAAGGCGTGCTCGTCCTCGGAGGCCGGCCCGAGCCCGGCCCAGCGCAGGAAGCGGTTGGCGGTGCCGTTGAGCAGCCAGATGAACGGGAAGAACAGGTAGTAAAACACCATCAGCGGCCCGGCGATCCAGAGGGTGACGGCCTTGGCGCGCTGGATGGCGAGGGACTTTGGGGCGAGTTCGCCAAAGACGATGTGCAGGAAGGTGATGGTGAAAAACGCGACGATGAATGACACCCGGTGCACGGTGTCGGAATCACCGAAGCCCCAGCCGGTCAGCAAGGGCTCAAGCCGTTCGGCGATGTAGGGCTCTCCGACCCAGCCGAGACCGAGGCTGGCGAGCGTGATGCCGAGCTGGGTGGCGGAGAGTGCGGAGTCGAGATGGTCCGTGGCCCAGAGGGCGAGGCGGACGCGCCAGCCGCCGGTCTTCGCGAGGGGACGGAGCTGGCTGCCGCGGACCTTGACGAGGGCGAACTCGGCCGCGACGAAGAAACCATTGGCGGCGACCAAGGCCAGGATGACCAGGGACTCGAGGGCGATGCCAAACGCGTTCGTCATGGATGGCCTGAACGATAGGGCATCGGCGCCGCGGCGCCAGTGTTAGATTTTTGGAGAGTCTGCGTGCCGGGGCTTTGCCCAGCTGTCACGCATTCCGTGACTTGCTGGGCAAGGCCCGGTGGGATGCGTGAGGTGCTCTTTGTAGATTCCGAAGTGGAACCTGCTGGCCGACCGCCTAGAGAGCGTCCGCGTCGGACCAAGGCATCGCCTGCAAGCTGACTGCTACAGTTTGACGTTTCGCAGGCGGAGGGCGTTGGCGACGACGCTGATCGAGCTCAGGCTCATGGCGGCGCCGGCGATCATCGGACTGAGGAGCCAGCCGGTGAAGGGATAAAGCGCGCCGGCGGCGAGCGGGAGCCCGGCGAGGTTGTAGGCGAAGGCCCAGAAGAGATTCTGCCGGATGTTGCGCAGGGTGGCGCGGCTGAGGTGCACGGCCTTCACGAGCGCGGCGAGATCGCCCTTCACCAAGACGAGACCGGCGCTGTGCATCGCGACATCGGTGCCCGTGCCCATGGCGATGCCGACCTCGGCGGCGGCGAGGGCGGGGGCGTCGTTGAGTCCGTCGCCCGCGAAGACCACGCGGCGGCCCTTCGCGGTGAGCTCGCGGACAATCTCCTGCTTGCGCGCGGGCGAAACGCCGGCGTGCCAGCCGTCGAGGCGTAATTCCTTCGCCACGGCGGCGGCGGTTTCCTCGCGGTCGCCGGTGACCATCACGACCCGGAGCCCCAGGCGCTGGAGTTCGCGGATCGCGGCGGGGGTCGTGTCCTTGATGCGGTCGGCCAGCACGAGCGTGCCCAGCGGGCTGCCGTCGGCCGTGACACTGACGGCGGTGGTGGCATGGGCGCCCGCCCCGTCACCGGGAATCGCCTCGAACGAGCGGCCGACCTCGATGCTGCGTCCGCTGACGTTGGCGCGCACGCCGGCGCCGGGCTCGGCGACGAAGCCGGTGGCGGCGGGCAGCGAGAGGCCGCGGGTTTGCGCGGCGCGGACAATGGCGCGGGCCAGCGGATGCTCGCTGGGCGACTCGCCGGCGGCGGCGAGGGTCAGGAGCTCGCTGTCGGTCACGCCTTCCGTCGGATGAATACCGACCACTTGCGGGTGTCCCTCGGTGAGCGTGCCCGTCTTGTCGATCAGGAGCGTGTCGGTCCCACTGAGCCGTTCGAGGGCCGCGGCGTCCTTCACCAGCACGCCGGCCTGGGCGCCGCGGCCGATGGCGGTGACGAGGGAGACGGGGGTGGCCAGCCCGAGCGCGCAGGGGCAGGCGATGATGAGCACAGCCACGGCGTTGAGCAGCGCGTGGAGGAAGCGCGGCTCTGGTCCGATGGCGAACCAGAGGCCGAAAGTGACGAGCGCGATGCCGGCGACGGCCGGCACGAACCAAGCGGAGACGCGGTCGGCGAGGCGGGCGATCGGGGCCTCGCTGTTCTGCGCCTCCTCGACGAGGCGGACAATCTGCGCGAGCAAGGTGTCCTTCCCGACGCGGCCGGCGCGGAGGACAAAGGAGCCGGTGGTGTTGAGGGTGCCGGCACTGGCGGGATCGCCGGGTCCGCGGGCGGCGGGTTCCGGTTCGCCGGTGAGCATGGACTCGTCGATCTCGCTCGTACCGTCGGTCAATGTGCCGTCAACGGGCACGTGTTCGCCGGGGCGGACGCGGAGGCGATCGCCGGGTTGGACCACCGCGAGGGCCACGTCCTCCTCGCTGCCGTCGGGGCGGAGGCGGTGGGCGGTCTTGGGCGCGAGGGCCATCAGGGCGCGGATGGCGGCATCGGTGCGGGCGTGGGCGCGCTGCTCGAGGATCTGGCCGAGCAGGACGATGGTCGTGATGAACGCGGCGGCCTCGAAGTAGAGTGGCGGTCCGTGCATGGTCTGCTGCGCGGCGGGGAAGCGGTCGCCAAAGAGCACGGCGGCGACGCTATAGAAGTACGCGGCGCCGGTCCCGGTGACCGTCAGCGTGAACATGTTGGTATCGAGCTCGCGCAGCGATTTCCACCAGCGCCGGAGGAAGAACCAGCCGCTCCAGAAAAATACCGGGGTGGTCAGTGCGAGCTGGACCCAGGCGAGCCGGGCCGGGTTGAGGTCGTGGAAGAGGGTGGGCGCGACCATTTCGCCCATCGCGAGGGTCAGGACGGGGACGGTGCAGGCGGCGGCGACATAGAAGCGTGGGCGAAGGATCCGTTCATGGGGCAGGCCCATGTAAACCGGCGTGGTGTCGACCGGGCTTTCGCCCGCAGGCGTCGCAGCATGGTGATGATGCCCGTGACCGCCGGAAGAGTGGGAGGAGTGGTTCATGCCAAGGGAGACGGAGCCGACGGGTGGATCTTACACTGTGGGGGAAGAGCTAAGCAACCAGCTGCGGGACCTGGGCCTGCCCGGAAAATAAAAACGGCAGGGGCGCCAACGCGCACCCCGCCGGGCTGGAGACGAGCCTCGTTGCGGTCAGGAAGAGTTATCCCGGGCTTGCTCGATGGTGGACACGGCCCCGTCGCGGAAGGTGATCCGGATCTGTTCCTCCTTCTGCTGGCTGTAGACCGGACCGTAGGCCGGGGTGTAGTAGACGCGATAGATGCGGGCGACCGGATCGAAGTACACGTTGCGGTAGTAACCCACGCGCCGGATGCCCTCCATGCGGTCGTAGTAGGAGTTGTAGATCCAGACCTCCGTGCGGCCATCGAGGTCGCGCCGGGTGCGTTTCTCGTCGGGCGTGCCCAAGGCGATATAGACCATGTCGGGCGTGAATCCCGGTTCGATGACGCCTTGGTCGATCTTCTCTCGGGTGTCGGCCTCGAGCGAGTAATAGACCGAGGACTTTTCCTGGATGCGGGAATTAACCGTGCTACAGCCCGCGAGGGCGAAGACGGCCAAGCAGGTGAGAATGAGTTTGGTCGTTTTCATGACCAAAGTATATCCAGCCCGGCCGGATTTTCCAGTGGGGTGCAAACCCGATTCCGCTGCGTCGCAGGGAATTGCTCAAGCCGGTGGGGGCGGGCAATCGCAGTCGAGGCAGGACTCCTCCGCGCAAGCACCGCAGGTCTCCTCGACCTTGGCGCGGAGCGCGGCCCGGGCCCGGTGCAGCGAGACCGAGGCGTTATTGGCCGAGATGGCGAGGACCCGGGCGACGTCGGCTACTGGCCGGCCCTCCAGCTCCACGAGGCGCAGCAACTCTGCCTGGGTGGACGGGAGGGTGGAGAGGAGCGGCTCGAAGCACCGGCACAACGTGCGGTCCCCCGCGGGGGCCGGGGCCAGGGCGGGATCGCCGGCCCAGGCCTCGTCGCGCGCGGCGGCGGCCCGGCGACTGCGGACGTGGTCGATGAGGGCGTGGCGCAGGACCTGGTAAAACCAGGCATTCAATTTGGCCGGATCACGCACCTCGTTGAGGCGCTGCCAAGCCTTGAGCAGGCTTTCCTGGAGGACGTCCTCCGCCTCGGCCTCGCTGCCGAGGCGCGCCGCGAGGAAGGCCTTGAAGCGGGCGCGTTGCGCCAGGAGTTCATCGGTGGGCGGTGGCATGGGGCGCGGGGCTCAGCGCTTTTCCGGCGGGAGCGGGCGGATCTCCGCCGAGAAGGCGGCGTGGATCGCGGGGTTCACGGGTTTGTGCTTTCGGAGCGTGCGGGCCGGGAACGCACCGAGATAATTGCCGTTCCGCCAGTTTCGCGCCGGGCGGACGGGGCGGGGGACAAAGCCGCCGCCGCAGTTCGGGCAGACGTTCCCGATGACGCGCTCGACGCAGTCCGCGCAGAAGGTGCACTCGAACGAGCAGATGCGGGCCTCGGGTGCATCGGGCGGCAGCGCCTTGTCGCAGTGCTCGCAGGTCGGCCGCAGGGCGAGGGCGTCGATGACGTCGAACTCCTCGTCGGTGAGGTTATACTTCGCGCGGATGTCTTCCTTGGAGGTGGACATGGTGAGTCGGATGAACGCGCAGGGTTTTTAACCGCCGATGGACGCTAGTTCACGCGAATGAAAACGGGGAAAACGGAGGGAGAAACCACGGATTTCACGGATGACACGGATAGAAAACTCGGACCATTCGGATTTGTTTTCACAGGAGGATGCAGAAGAAAGGGAATCTGCTTCGGGGTTGTTCTCCATGTGCTGCCCAGCCTCCTGTGAAACTGCCGTGGATCGGGTTCTAATCCGTGGTCAAAAACTGCCGGGCCGCTCAACCCTTCTTTTCAAACGCCCGAAAGAGCTCCGTCACCAGCACGCCGTTGATTTTCATGCCGGTGAGGTTGCAGTCCTCGAACTCGACCTTGGTGAGGTTGATGTTGCTGAACTTCGCCTCGCTTAAGTTGACGTCGGTGAACTCCGCCTCCGCCAGGTTCACATCCTCAAACCGCGCCTCGTGCAGGTCGACGTTGGAGAACTGGGAGCCCGAGAGGTAGGTGTTCGTGGCGATGAGGGTATCGCGGGTGTTGGTGAGGTGCATGGGGGATCTGCTTGGAAGGTGTTGCCGACTCGATTGGTCAGATGGGGCACTTCAAGTGCGCCAAGTTGGGGTTTTGATATCAGCCCGGTGGAGCATGACCAGTGCGGACTGAACTTCTGGCGAGGGGCGGAATTGGAATCCGGTCTTCATCTGCGGAATCAGCGGTCAAATTTCGGGATCGACCGAAAAAATCGGGGTCCGCGTACGATTTAGTGAAAGATTGGGTCCGAAAGCTACGTTCTACCGGGTGTTATGCCAAACTACGCCTACTACAAATTCACTCCGTTCCCTCCGGAACTCGAGTTAGCCAAGAGAAGGTCGCCGGTTAAGGCCGCACCCATGAAGGAAAGCGTCGCCCAGCTGTTCCCCGCTTTTGAGGCACTTCCGCCGAAGGAGCAGCAGGTTTTCTTTCGTGAGCTCTTGCGCCGGTTGTCGGTCGTGGATCTGCGGGAGCGCGGCATCGATGCCGCGGAAGCGTCGGACTTGCGCGCCCGTCTGGACTCCTTCGCCGAGGACTGGAACCGCGGTTAAAGACGGATCTGAATCGCGGCGTAAAGCCGCTCCTACAGGTCAGGACTTCAGCTGCCGTTCGCGGAGCCAGGCAAAGATGACGGGTGTCACGATCAGAATATGCACCAGCGACGACAGCATGCCGCCGACGACCGGGGCGGCGAGGGGGCGCATGACCTCGACGCCGGTGCGGGTGCTCCAGAAGATCGGCAGCAGGCCGGCCACGGCAGTCGCGACGGTCATCACCTTCGGGCGCAGGCGCAGGCGGGCGCCTTCCTTGATCGCAGCGATGAGGTCAGCGTGGGCGAACGGGCGGCTGGGAACAGCCGCCCCTACCTCGGTCATCCGCCGCTTCACGGCATCCTCGAGGTACACGACCATCACCACGCCGGTCTGGATGGCGGTGCCGAAGAGCGCGATGTAGCCGACCCAGACGGCCACGCTGAAATTGTAGCCGAGGGCCCCCTGCAGCAGCACGCCGCCGGTGAGGGCGAACGGCACGGCGAGGATGACGTGCGCGGCCTCGGCGGCCGAGTGGAAGGTCAGGCAGAGGATCAGGAAGATGATGACCAGCACCACCGGCATGATGAGCTGCAGTGTGGCCCGGGCCCGGAGCTGGTTCTCGTACTGGCCGGAGTACTCGAGGGTCATGCCGGGATCGAGTTTGACCTCCCGGGTGACGGCGGCGCGCACGTCCTCCACGAAACTCCCCAGGTCGCGGCCCGTCACATTGGCCTGTACGAAGGCGCGGAGCCGGCCGTTCTCGCTCGCGATCTCGTTCGGCCCGAGCACGCGCTGGATCGTGGCGACCTGCTGCAGCGGCACATAGGCGCCGGAGGGAAGCGGGACCGGGAGCGCGCCGAGTCGGTCGAGGTCCTCGCGGTCGGACTTCTCGAGGCGGACCTGCACCGGCCAGCGCTCACGGCCCTGGATTGTGGTGGTCGCCGTGCGTCCGCCCAGGCCGGTCTCGGCGATGGCGAGGACATCGGCAGCGCTGAGCCCCTGGCGGGTGAGCGCCTCGCGATCGACAGTGATCTCGAGGTAGGGCTTGCCCTGCACGCGCGAGGGCGAGACGCCGGCGGCACCGGGGATCCGGCTGACGATGGCCTCGATCTCGAAGGCCTTGCGCTGGAGGGCATCGAGGTCGTCGCCGAAAATCTTGAGCCCGAGCTGGGCGCGGATGCCCGTCGAGAGCATCAACACGCGGTTCTCGATCGGCTGGAGAAAGCCGGCGGCGTAACCGGGGACCTGCGTGAGCTTTTCCGAGAGGTCGGCGATGAGCATCTCCATCGTCATGCCCGGCCGCCAGGCGGAGGTCGGCTTGAGCGTGATGGTGGTCTCAATCATCTCGGCCGGCGCCGGGTCGGTGGCGGTGTCGAAGCGGCCGAGCTTGCCGGCGACGGAGGCGACCTCGGGCGTGGCGGCGATGACCTGGTCCTGCCAGGCCATGATGCGCTTGATCTCGGTGAGCGAGGTGCTCGGCACGAGCACGGGCATGAAGAGGAGGCTGCCTTCCTGCAGGGTGGGCATGAATTCGCTGCCAAATCCGGCGGCGAGGCGGGAGGCGGAAGGCGGGAGGCGGGAGGCGATGGACCGCGGCAGGCCGAAGGCGAGCAGGGTGCACGCGGCCAGGAGCGTGGCGGCGAGGCTGAGAACGGTTTTGCGGTGCTCCAGGGCCCAGTTCAGGACGGGATCGTAGATCGCCAGCAGGAAGCGCATCAGCCAGTTGCGGTCCTCGGAGTGGAACGGCCCACGCACGAGGTAGGTGCAGAGCACGGGCACGAGCGTCACGGCGAGCACGGTGGCGCCGAGCATCGCGAAGCTCTTGGTCCAGGCCAGCGGGTGGAAGAGCTTTCCCTCCTGCCCGGTCAGCGTGAACACCGGCACGAACGCCAGGATGATGATCGCCATCGCGAGGAAGATGGGGCGACCTACCTGCTGCGAGGCCTCGAGCGTGACCTGCCAGGTTTCGGCGGCGGTCAGGCGGGCACGGTTCGCGGGTAGGGCTGGGTCGACGACCCGGCCGGGAACGTCGGATGATCGCGGCTGACTCACCGAGTCAGCCCTACCCTCGGCCGGGCGGGCGGCCTTGGCGGCCTCGGCCTGCTCGCAGTGGCGGATGACGTTCTCGGTCATCACGATTGCGGCGTCGACGAGCACGCCGACCGCGATCGCGATGCCGGTCAGCGACATGATGTGCGACTGGATGCCGAACTCCTTCATCAGGATGAACGCGATCAGGATCGAGGCGGGGAGCGGCAGCGTGACGATCAGGATGCTGCGAAAGTGGAAGAGGAAGAGGACGTGCATCAGCGTCACGAGGATGACCGCCTCCCAGAGCGTGTGCTTGAGCGTGTCGATCGCGCGACCGATCAGGTCGCTGCGGTCGTAGAACGGTTCGATCGTCACGCCCGCGGGCAGTCCCGGTGCGATCTGGGCGAGTTTGGCTTTCACGTCCTGGATGACCTGCCAGGCGTTTTCCCCTGAGCGCATCACGACCGTGCCGCCGACCACCTCGTGGCCGTCGACGTCCAGCGCCCCGCGGCGGTAGTCGCCGCCGATCTGGACCGTGGCGACGTCGGCCAGGCGGACGGGAACCTTGTTGCGCACGTCGAGGGCGATGCCCTCGAGGTCGGCCGCCGTCTTGATCAGGCCGACGCCGCGGACGATGAACTCCATGCCGTTTTCCTCGAGGGTGCGGCCGCCGACGTTGAGATTGTTCTTCGCGATGGTTTCCAGGACCTGGTCGAGCGTGAGCCCGAGGGCGCGGAGCTTGACGGACGAGACCTCGACCTGCCACTGGCGCACAAAGCCGCCGATACCGGCGACCTCGGCCACGCCGGGCACGGAGGCGAGCTGGAAGCGGATGAAGTAATCCTGCAGCGCGCGGAGCGAGCCGAGGTCCTGTTTTCCGGAAGTGTCCTTGAGGTAATACTGATAAACCCAGCCCAGGCCGGTGGCATCGGGCCCGAGGCGCGGGGTGACGCCGGTCGGGAGCAGGTTGCCCAAGTAGTTCAGTCGCTCGAGCACGCGGGTGCGGGCGAAGTAGTTGTCGATCTTGTCGTCGAAAATGACGGTGAGCAGCGAGAACCCGAACATCGAGTTGGCGCGCACGCTGCGCACGCCAGCGAGGCCCTGCAGGTTGACGGAGAGCGGATAGGTGACCTGGTCCTCGATCTCCTGCGGGCTGCGGCCCTCCCAGTCGGCGAAGACGATGACCTGGTTTTCGCTCAGGTCCGGAATCGCGTCGATCGGCACGCGGCGGATCGCGAACAAGCCCCAGCCGAAGAGGAGCAGCGTGGCTCCGAGAACCAGCAGGCGGTTCTCCATCGACCAGCGGATGAGGCGGTTGATCATTGGGTTTTCGTTGCCACGACCGGCGCCTCGAACTGCGCCTGGGCGTCGAGCAGCAGTGCGGCGCGGGTCACGACCTTGTCGCCGGACGCGAGGCCGGTGATGACCTCGACGAGTTCGTCGCCGCGGCGCCCGAGGAGGAGCTTGCGCCGCTCGTAGCCGCCGCCGCCGAGTTCGACGTAGGCGACCGGGCCGGAGCCGGAGTCGAGGATGGCGGACTTGGGAATGGCGAGCACCACGGGTGCGGGCAGCCTGACCCGGCCGGTCGCGACCACGCGGTGCGGCATGTAGAGGTGCTGGTCGTCGACCTGGAAATGAACGTCGTTGAGGTTGACGCGGGCCTTGGTTGAGCGGGTGGCCTCGTTGAAGTTCGGGTCGATGAAGGCGATCGGCTCGGAGATCGTCTCGCCCGGGATCGCGTCGGTCGTCACGTCCACCATCTGCCCGATCTGGAGCAGTGCGATGTCGGTCTCGTAGACATCGAACATGAACCACATCTTGGTGAAATCGCCGATCTCGACGATCCGGTCGCCGGCGGCGAGGTACTGGCCCTCGTAGGCAAAGCGGTCGATCACGGTGCCCTCGGCGGGGGAGCGCACGACGACGGTGGCCGAGGGCTGGCGGCTCTTCTCGAGGTCGGCGATGTCCTCGGCCGTCAGCCCGAGCACGAGCAGCTTCTCGCGGACCCCGGCAAGCTCGGAGGCGGGGAACACGCGGCCGGCGCCAAGGTGTTCGACGTAAGTGCGCTGGGCGGTGAGCATCTCGGCGCTGTAGATCGTGGCGACGGGCTCGCCCTTCACGACGGCTTGGCCGGTGTAGTTGATGTTGAGCTTCTCGACCCGGCCCGGCACACGGGCGGCGAGCACCTTGTGGCGGGTGATGTCGTCCTCGACGCGGCCCGAAACCCGCAGGGTGCGCACCAGCGGCTGGCGGGTAACCTCGGTGGTGGCGACGCCGATGGTGGTGATCTGCGACGGGCTGAGCGCGATGGTGCCGGCGGGCAGGGAGGCGGCGTCGGTGGCGCTGCGCGCGACGAGGCTCATGCCGCAGATCGTGCACTTGGCGGGTTGGTCCGACTTGATCCACGGGTGCATCGGGCAGACGAAGACCTTCGCTGTCGCCTCGGCGGCGTGATCGTGGGCGGCGGGGCGCAGCGCGAGATAGGCGGTGCCGCCGAGGGCGGCCGCGGCGAAGAGGGCGACAGCGAGGACGGGAGTTTTCATGGGCGGTATAATGGATGGGCGATTGGCCGTAGGAGCGGCTTTACGCCGCGATCTTCCGGTCGCTCGGGTCAGTCGCGGCGTAAAGCCGCTCCTACAGCTAATAAACCGGCCGGCGATTACTTCTTCGCTTTCGCGGCGTCGATCATCGCGAGGAATTTGGCCGGGTCCTTCTTGAAGTCGGGGAGGCAGTCGCTGCAGCAGAAGCGGACCAGGCGGTCGGGCTGGCCGGCGACGCGCCACACATGGTCCAGCGTTGGCCCCATCGAGCCACCGAGCTTGTCGGAGGAGACGACGCAGGTCTGCATCGGGTAGGCGGCGATCTCCTTGGCGAGCCATTCAGGAGCAGCGGCGGTCTTGGCGACGAGGAGTTCGCCGGCCGCGGCGACGGTCGCGGTGGTCTTGGCAGGGGCGACTTCCGACTTGGAGCAGCCGACGACGGTGAGAAGAGCGGCGGCGAGGGCGAGGGGGAGCAGGGAGCGAAGGTTCATGATTATGATGGGTGGTTGCAGGGATATATCCCGCTCCCGGTTAAATCCCTCGGACTATTTGACCGCGGATTTAACGGATTACGCGGATTTGGGAGGAGATGGGCTGCTTGAGGTACGATTCGGGGATGACTCGGCCGAGGCCTAGTCCCAGGGGATCATGGCTGAATCCGTGTAATCCGTGAAATCCGCGGTTAAAAACTGCCCTGAGATTTTTTGCGGGATTTTGCCGGTGCCGGGATATATCAGGGTAATGAAGACGAACATGAATGCCCCTGAATCGGATGGTGCTCTCTCGCAGGCCATGCAGGCGTGGGAGGTCGCGCCCCGCCGCGATCCCGGCTTCCGCGCCGCGGTGCGGGCCCGGCTGGCGGCGCCCGGTGGAGTGAGTTGGATGGAGTATCTGCGGCTTCATGCCGCGCCAGTGGCGGCCGCATGCGGACTGGCGCTCGTCGCGGGCGGCTGGATCGGGCACAAGGAGGCAACGGCGCGGACCGCGGCCGACCGCGAGCAGCTGGCCGAGGGTTATGTGCGGGCACTTGATGCGCGGACGATGCCGATGCCATGAGGAACCTGCTCTACACGGCGATCCTGGCCCTGGTCATCGGCGCGGCGGCGACGGCGGGTTTCTATTTCTCGCAGCGCGATCCCGAGTTGAGCCGCGCGGCGCGAGCGCAGGACGCGATGACGTGGCTGCGGTTGGAGTTTCACCTTACGCCCGCGCAGGAGACCGCGATCACGAAACTGCAGAGCGAGTACGCGGTGGTGTGCACGGAGCATTGCCTGGCCATTCTTGACGCCCGCAAGCGTGCGGCCCCGGAACTCGCGGCGCTGGAGCAGACCTGCACCGACTCGATGCGCAAGCATTTCACCCAGGTCGCAGCACTGATGTCGCCGGGCGAGGGCGAGCGTTACCTCAAGGAAGTCCTGCCGCGGATCGACCGATTCGCGCACGCCGCCTCGCCCAACGTGGGGGTGACGAATTGAGCGAGGACGCCGAACTCATGCGCCGGGTGCAGGCCGGCGACGAGGCGGCGTTCGGGCAGTTGATGGAGCGCTGGGAGCTGCCCGTGAAGGGCCTGCTCGCGCGGCTGCTGCAGAACGTGTCGGAGGCGGAGGAGCTGGCGCAGGATACCTTTGTGCGCGTGTGGCAGCAGCGGGGGAAATTCCGCGCCGGCGCGGAGTTTCGTCCGTGGGTGTTTGCCATCGCGGTTAACCTCGCACGCCACCGCCTGCGCTGGTGGCGTCGCCGCCCGGTGGTGTCGCTCGACGCGTGGACCGAGACCGGTCGCGACGTCGCCAGCGGGGGACTTGCCCAGGGCCCGGCCCTGGAGCGCTCCGAACGGGCTGAGTCCGTGCGGCGCGCCATCGCGGACCTGCCCGTGGACCTGCGCGAGGCGCTGGTGTTGTCGGAGTACGAGCAGCTCTCGCATTTGGAGATTGCCGCCGCGACCGGCGGCACCGCGAAGGCCGTGGAATCGCGGCTCTACCGCGCCCGGGCGTTGCTGCGGAAGAGCCTCGCGGGACGGATCTGAAATTTATTTATCCGATGCCGTGATCCACGCCCTCGATCATCTCCAGATCGCGATTGCGGCGGGCCGGGAGGAGGAGTCGCGGAGGTTTTACCGCGACGTGCTTGGGCTGCCTGAGGTGCCGGTGCCGGCGGAGGTGGCTCATTTGGCGACGGCGTGGTTCGCCTGCGGCAACCTGCAAGTTCACCTCGGGGTGGATCCGGATTTTCGTCCGTCGAAGAAGGGACACCCGGCGTTTCTTGTCGCCGACCTCGCTCCGATGGCCCGGCGCCTGGAGCGCGCCGGCGTGCCAATCACGGCCGCCCCGCCGCTCGGAAACTTCAAGCGATGCTTTGTCAGCGATCCCTGCGGGAACCGGCTGGAGCTGATCGAGGGCTAACTTCACGCCTCGGGGAACAAACGCTCCTCAGCGCAGCAGGCCCGGATTCCGCTGCCAGACGGCGTAGGTCAGGGCGGAGGCGAAGGAGACCCAAGCGAGGTAGGGCAGCAAGAGGGCGGCGGCGAGCGGGCGCACCTTGCGGAAGGTCGCGATGGTCGCGGCGATCAGCACCCAGAGCAGCAGCACCTCGGCGAAGGCGAGCGCGCCGCGTTTCCAGACGAAGAACAGCCAGGACCAGAGCGCGTTGGCGACGAGCTGCGTGAGGAACAGGGTCAGCGGCAGGGCGGCCGCGCGGAAACCCCGCTCGCGCCAGACCAGCCATGCGGCGAAACCCATCATCAGGTAGAGGCAGGTCCAGACCGGCCCGAACAGCGCGGCGGGCGGGGCCCAGTCGGGTTTGACGAGCGCGGCGTAGAAATCGGCCGCGTTGACCGAGGCAAAGGCGCCGAACGTCGCCGCGACAAAACTCACGCCGAGCCAGCCGCCGAGTCCGAGCAGTTTGGGTGCTTCCATGGATCGGAAGGTGGGCCGCCTGCCGTCCGACGCAATGCCAGCTGCAGGTTGTGGATGGACCCGGGATGGGGAGGCATGCCGATCCTATGCGGTTGCCTGTAGGAGCGGCTTTACGCCGCGATCTCTGACGATCCTTTCGCGGGATAAACCCGCTCCTACAGGGAAGAGCGTCACGGTTGCGGACACTGCGCACTCGCCCGGGGCCGGACCGTTGGCCAGGTTGGACGTCGCATGAAACAGCATCTCGCGCTGGTGGCGTTGGTGGTCCGGGACTACGACGAGGCGATCGCGTGGTACACGGGGAAGCTGGGCTTCATACTCGTCGAGGACACCCCGCGCGGGGAGGGCAAGCGCTGGGTCGTGATTGCGCCGCCGGGCGCCAGTGAGTGCCGGCTGTTGCTGGCGCAGGCACGAAAACCCGCGGAGCTGGCGGCGATCGGGCACCAAGGAGGCGGGCGCGTTTTTCTCTTCCTGCACACCGACGACTTTCACCGCGATCACCGGGAATACACGTGTCGCGGCGTGAAGTTCTGCGAGCCGCCGCGCGAAGAAGCGTATGGTATCGTGGCGGTCTTCGAGGACCTGTACGGCAATCGCTGGGATCTGCTGCAGCTGCGGGGATAGATGTCGGGGCTGGGTGTGGTGTGGCCCAGGCAAAATGCCGGGCACTGTCCTGATTTGAAATCTTGGACCCACGGGTGACGTGGACTGCGGTCTTCGCCCAGCTTACGGCCCGACAAGCCGCTCCGCGCCTGGTTGAGATCAGATGTAGGCCGGGTGCCCTCACCCGGCGATGATCCCATCGGGGTGAGGGCACCCCGACTACATTTCGACGGAAAGCGGAGGCGTCGACCTACCAAATCAGAACACGACCAAAGGCGGCTGGCGTTTGAGCAGAAGCGAGGGACCGCGAAAAAAATCACATTGTGAATAAGTTTTCTGAAAGATTGGGGTGATTTTCTACGTTCTGGGGGGTGTATGCGCACCTCATGCTCACTCGGGTCGGTTCGGCGGTGGTTCTGGTTGGCGTTGCTCTTCGCGGTGATGCCGCTTTCGGCGCAGGTGGCGCGGGTCACCCACGCGCCGGAGATCGACGGCCGGGTGGAAGGCTCGATCCAGCAGCTGGCTGCGGACGATGTGACTCTTGAGGGCCCGGCCACGATCACGGGCGATCTGCTGGTGCCGGGTTCACCGACGGTGCGGGTCCATCGGCAGGCGCAGCTCGGGTCGACCGTGGCCGGGACGGGGGCGGCGGCGCCGTCGCGTTACACCGTCACGCTCAACGCCGGGGCCCAGTTGGGACGGCTGCGACCACGCACCGATCCGGTGCCGTTGTCCGCGGTGACACCACCGCCGCGTCCGACTGGCCGGCGCGAGGTCACGCTCATCCGGGCCCGGCAAAGTGCGGGCGACTTTGCCACGCTGCGCGACTTGGAGATCAAGGGTGGGGTGGGCGACATCGCGGTGCCTCCGGGCGTCTACGGCGAATTCAAGGTGCACGGGCGCAATGCGCTGGTGCTCGGCGTGGCGGGGAGCAGGACGCCCGTGAAGTATGCGTTTCAAAAGCTGGAGCTGAAATCGAACGCGGACCTGCGCGTGATCGGCCCGATCATCCTGACCCTGGATGATGGATGGGAAATCGACGATGCGATGGTGGGAGTGGCGGCGCATCCCGAGTGGCTGGAGATCCGGTTCGCCTCCGGAGGACTCGGGCTCAAGGAGGGGGCCCGCGTGTACGCCGAGATTCTTGTCCCCAAGGGCAGGGTCGAGATTGGCAATCGCGCTGAGTTCACGGGCGGGATTGAGGCGGCGCGCCTGACCGTTCGGCGCAACGGGGTCCTGCGGCTGCAGGCGCCACCGGTCGTGAGGCCGCCGGCGGAACCGGCGCGGTTGCCTTACGCGACGAACTTCGAGGCTAGCCAGGGTTATGCCATGGGTCCCTTGCCCGGGCAGCAGGGCTGGGAGGCAACGCGAGGCTCGGCGACGATTGTCGCGGCCGGGCCGGCCGCCGATGGCCTGTGGTCCGTGGAAATCGGGGCAGGAGCGGAGGTGCGGCGGCAGCTCAAGGCGCCGACGCCACAGCCGGAAATCCTCTTCGCCGACCTGTATGTCCAGCCGATGGCTGGCGCGACGGCGGAGGCAGGCAGTCTGGTTTCCATCGGTGGCGCGAAAGTAGGTATGCTTCGCGCGGGCACGGAAGCGCGGGTGGTCGGGTTGATCCCGGAAGGCGCGGGCACGGCGTGGGAACCGGTGGGGCCCAGCTTGCCGGTGGATGACGTTGGCCGGGTGGGTCGCTGGGTGCGGCTGACCGCCCGCTTGGATTTTCCGCAGGGTCTCTGGGACCTGTGGGTGGATGGAAACTTGGTCGGCGCGGATCTGGCGCTGACCCTGATAGCGGGGATGCCGCCGGCTCCGGGAGCCCTTGTGGTCACGGGGCCGGCGGCTAACTCCGCTCGGCTGGATTCGGTCTATGTCGGCGCGGAGAATCCGCTTTATGCCGATACTGACCATGACGGGATGAACGATGCGTGGGAGACGGCCAACGGGCTTGACCTCGCGAAGGACGATCGCGACGGGGACCGGGATGGCGATGGACTCAGCAATCTCCGCGAGTACCGGCTCGGGCTCCGTGCCGACCGACGCGACAGTGACGGGGACGGGATGTCGGACGACTGGGAACTGGCGCACGGGCTGGATCCCAGGGTGGCGAATTCACTTGAGGCCGATGCGGACCGGGACGGCGTGCCGGACGCCGATGAGTTCCTGATTGGCACCGATCCCGCGAAGGCGGACACCGATGGCGACGGCCTGCCTGACTTTTGGGAGGCGGTGAACAAACTGGCTCCCTTGTCGCCGATGGGTGCGGAGGAGGATCTCGACGGTGACGGGCTCACCAACCGGCAGGAGTTTGCGGCCGGCAGCGATCCGCGCGATTTCTACAACGGCGTGGAGCCGGTCACGGCGGCACTCGGCGGAGGTGCCACGAGCACCGACGACACCCTGACGATGAAGGTGACGCGTCCCGACGGATCGCCGTGGGCGAATGCGCCGGTGGAGTTCCAGGTCACCGACGGAGGCCGGCGGATCTCGGCGACGCGGGGCGGGCCGAGCTTTGGATTTTTTGCGGAAGTGCGCGCGGACTCGAACGGGAACGCGCGGGTGTATCTCGAACCCTTGGTCCCATGAAAAATTCTAGACTCGGACTCATCCTGACGTTGGCGGGGGCGCTAGTGATGCTGGCGGTGCCGGTTCAGGCCGGCATCGGCGCGGCCCTCGGACGGGCGCGAAACCGGATCGAACGGTTTCTCATGCCCGACCACATCCCGGGCACGGCACCCAGCCCGACGCAGGATGCAGGTATCGCGCTGCCCGCCGCGCCGGAAAACCTTCACGTGGTCGAGCGCGACGGAACCAAGCTCAAGCTGGCGTGGGACGCGGTGGTGCCGGCTCCGGGACGCACGATTGCGCGCTATGAAGTGCGGCGCAACGGCGGGGGGATCGCGGGGCCGGTGACCCCGGCGGCGGAGGTGAAGATCAATCCGACCGGAGCCGCGTTGGAGTCGTTTACGGTCGTGGCCGTGGACGACTTGGGGCGGGTTTCACCGGCCAGCACGGCGGTCGTGGCCTTACGCGGGCAGGATGTCCCCTTTGAGTTTCAACGGCGCATCGCGTTTGCGCGCGAGGAGGGTTATCTTGTCAGCGATGAGGGGGAGTTGGTGCGGACCATGTCGGACGGGCAAATGACCGCGTCCACGGAGGCGGCACTGGTGGTGGCGACCGCGCAACTTCCGAACCTGGAGTGGGGCGGGGCGTTTGGGCGCGAGCGGGATGACACGTTTTTATTTTCCCCGATGGGCGGGGCCATGGCGACCCGCCTCTACACCGGAGATGGCGGGGACCACTCCGCGCAGGTGCTTTCCCAGGGAGAATATCGCATCCGGATCGCACGATCGACGGGTGAGCTGCCCGGTCCCGGCTTCCAGCTTGGACCCAGGGGGGATCCCAACGCCGAGATGCCGGAGGGGGCGACCGTGCCCGTGAGATGGGCGGAGGTGTTGCAGCCGTTCGAGGAGAGCGAGCCGGTGGTGCTCGCCATGCGCAGCGAGGAATTGGAGATCACGGAGGAGGGTGCGACTGGTCGGGTGCATTTTGTACCGGTGCCAGCCCAGGCGGGAATGGTGATGCCGCAATTACTGCCGAGCTTCGGTGAATTTCGGGCGAGGCCGACAGCGGCGAATCAAACGCCGGTGACGGCACCGGATGTGCTTTCGGTTGGGCAGACATCGGAGATCGAGCTCTTTGACCCGGTTGGCACGGACTACCTGTCAGGATGGATCGGCGATTCCCTGGTGGTGACGGTAGAGGGCGCGCCGGGGGTGGTGCGGATCGTGGCGATCGATCCGGAGGTGGAGCGTGAACACGGGTTGGACGCGGCCATGGCCGACGGGATCGAGGTTCCCCCGGGTGAGGACTTCAGGTCGTACCGTGCGGCCGATGGGCGCAGCATGGCGGGCCGGCGGCTGTGGGTGGTCGGAGGTGTCCCCGGGATCGCGAAGGTGACCCTGAATTTTTGGAACACGCCCGGTTTGTCCGTCGCGCGGACGATCACGGTCCTGCCGCGGATCGAGCTGGCGGTGGATGCGGACCGGGACGGCGTGTTGGCGCTGGGGCGTGAGAATGCCTCGGATCAGGTTTCGGCCGGCGAGCCCTACCGGTTCTGGGTCAACGACGACGACGATGAGGGTGAGACGGGAGGCGACGACATTCCCTTGGGGGCGCTGGAGAGCGCAAATTTCCAGAACGAGGTCGTGGATGGCGCGCGGGACCTCGTGGATTTCTTCCCGGTGTTTGTGGAGGTGGGCGAGGCGCTGCAGGTGTTGCACGACGATCCGTCCGTGACGGTGCGCCTGCGGCAGGCGGAGGGCGCGGTGAACTTCGCCTACACCAGCATGAGTCGGGATCACGCGACGGCGCATTGGAAGGAACTGCGGAAGTCAGGATTCGGCGATGCCTTCAACCGGCCGCCGGGCGAGGCGGAAACGCACCGGGTCACGGCGGACGGAGTGGCGCTTTCGGCCGCGTTCCTCGAGGGCGTGCGGAATTCGGGCTGGGGCGTGCTCTTGATCGAGGGACGTTCGCCGACGCTGGCGCCGCTGGTCGTGGAGGTGAGGCGGAACGACGCGGTGCTGGCGGGAGCACGGCTCCCCCTGCGCCTGAACAATGTGGAGGAGATGTTCCGGCACGTGGATCTGACTCAGGTGCCACGGGAGTACGGCGAGACGAATGCCGTGCCGGCACTGCCGGAACCGGTGCCGCCCGAGCGACGGAACGATCCCGGAGATGCTTGGCCGGATCAGCTGACGAACGGAAAGTACTTTGTCTTTGTACACGGTTACAACGTGGACGGCCTGCGAGCGCGCGGCTGGCAAAGCGAGGTCTTCAAGCGCCTGCACGTGCTCGGCAGCCGGTCGCGCTTTGTCGGGGTGACCTGGCACGGGGCGACGGGTCTGCGGGTCGGAGACGGCTACCTCGATTACCACAAAGCGGTTTTCAATGCGTTGCAGACCGGGGATGCGCTGAACACCGCTCTTAAGCTGCCGGAAGGAGCCGAAGTGACTGTCGCCGGCCACAGTCTGGGAAATGGAGTGGTTAGTCAGGCGATCCAGTTCGGCGGTTTTCGCCCGCAGCACTACATCATGATCAATGCGGCGTTGCCGGTGGAGGCATTGTCACCGGGAGACGTCTCGACAAACGAGACGACCGACATGGTCGAATGGCAGTGGGGCGCGTATGAGCCACGACTACAGGCTGCGCATTGGTTCGAACTCTTCCCGGATTCGGATGCGCGGAGCAAACTGACGTGGCAGGGGAGGTTTCAGCAGCTCAGTATTCGGACGGATCTCCACCATATGTATTCTTCGGGGGAGGATGTCTTGGCCAACTTACCTGGAATCCGTGATGCGTCGGTGTTTGATTGGCTGAGTCGAGATCAACCCGGCTTCGCGGTTGGCTCGTGGAAAATGCAGGAACTGGTGAAGGGAGTGGATTGGAGCCGTTCACTCGGGAGCCTGGTGCTGGCGCGGGGACAGGCTGGCTGGAGTTTTTCCTCTTATTGGCAGGTCTCCATGTCAGGTGCCCGGAGTACCGGAGTGGCGCCGCGAAACCGAACGCGGGATGAAGCGACCGAGGACTTGGTGCCTACTTCAGCGCTGCATACCCAACCGTTTTTTGGACGATTCAAGGAAACGGACTTGGTGGCTAATAATGCGATTATTGCGTCGGCCAAAGCGGCCGAGCCTTTGGTGGCTTACGATCTGCTGGCCCGCGCGATTCCTGCCAAGTCATACGCGGCGGCATCAAATCCTATGATAGCTCTTGGTGTGGCGAAGAACTACGATATGAACGTTGATGGCAGGATAGTTGGAGTTCCCATGTTGCCGACCAAGAGTGGCCGCTGGGGTCACAGCGACATCCGGGAGCTGTCTCTTCCGTTAACCTTTTCAGTCTATGCAAAACTGCTTCTCGAAGGAGGTCTGAGATGAACCCCAAAAGATTTGGCTTTTTAGCGGCACTGTTTTTTTCCCGCGCTCTGATGGCAAACACGGTGAACCTGAATGTCGTTGATGCTGATGAGAAAAAGATTGGCGGAGCGGAAACGAACGTAACTTTTCAATCCAGTGCGGCAGGCAGGTGGCCTGTAGTCACGAGAGTGACCAATGAGCAGGGTTTCACGCGTTCTGAAGGAACTACTGCAACAGGGTTTGATGTTCGGGCATCCAAAGCCGGGCACTATTCGGCTGAGTGGATCAATATCCCAGCGACGAACTCGGTCGAAAAGACGATCGTCTTGCCGTCGAAAAAAGCGCCGATCCCACTTTTTGCTCGGCGCGTTGGGTACCAGAGCGGTATCGATGAAATGCTCCCCGCCGAAAACCAATGGCTCGGGTATGACTTTGAAGTGGGGGACTGGATCGCGCCCTACGGAAAGGGAGCAACGGTTGATATCCGCTTTCGATATAGGCATGAGTTTAGTGGCTACTGGTTGTCAGGCGCGAAACTCGAAGAAGAGATTGTTATCAACAAGGAGATCGCCGCTCGCGATAAACGGGGGTGGACCGAAGAAGGTTTTAAACTGGCAGCTGGCAAATGGGCCGGCGACTTGGAGATATCATTCCCCGGCCCCCAGGAAGGCTTGATCGAAGTGGTCGATCGCTTTCTCCCTTACAGCCAGTTGAAGATGCCGCATGAGGCGCCGACGGAGGGGTATGGTCCGGGCTGGAAGTACTCCGTGACCAATTTCTCGCCGATGGGGTGGAGGGACAATGCCGGCTTTTTCCTTCGCACCCGAGTGAAGCTTGATGAGCGCGGCAATCTGGTGTCGGCCCATTATGCCAAGGTCATTGGGGACTTCCGATTCAGTCCGCAGGGGCGCTTGGCCTTTACCTATTACTTCAACCCGACGCCGAACGACCGGAATCTGGAGTTCGATCTGGACCGGAATCTCTTCCCAAAGGGGCCGGCCGGGACCGAGATCCGCGACCCCTGATTGTGAAACGGCACAAAAAAACCGCCCCGGGGAGCTGTCTCCCCGGGGCGGCGTTGTTTTCTTGCTTAATCAGTCATGTAATCCCGGCCAGCGATGAAATAAATCACCGAAACCGCGACCCACATAACAGTGAAGGCGATGGTCGTCATAGACTTCGTCTCCTTTCTGTCCCGCTTTTGGCGGGCCATTTTAATGCTCGCCTCCCCAAACGGGGAATTGAGCGGTTGTTTATCAATTAACCTGACCTGCAGAGGCTGAACCTGCGCCCAACCTCATCGGACAAGACGAGAATGGATACCGGTCGGTAACGCAAGAACTGAACGGCATTTCTTCGGGATTCCTAATACCTTATACAGCAGTGACTAAACTATTATTTTTCGTCGATTTACGGCTTCGTTGCTCCTTCGTGACCCCATGAGCACCATCACCGCTAAACTTTCGCAAATAACTGATATGCAATGTTCTAAGCTTAATCCGTGCTCCGTCGTGCCGATGGACCGGCCCTTGGCGTTGTCTCAGGGCGACTGCCTTCGGACCTCCAATGGGCCCTTTGCTTTTCGGATCTACCCTTCACTTCCTGCTCTCCGACCCGTCTTTGTGTTGCCCCAGTTCCTCTTCTGACCGCCAATCCCACACCCCAATCTCGGTCCGCCCACCCATGCTTTCGTTTGCCCTGACGATCTTTTCCGGAGCGTTTCTCCTCTTCCAAGTCCAGCCCCTGATCGGGAAGTACATCCTCCCATGGTTCGGCGGCAGCCCGAATGTCTGGACGACCTGCATGCTGTTTTTTCAGACCCTGCTGCTGGCGGGCTATGCCTACGCGCATTTCTCCACGACCCGGCTCAAACCCAAGACGCAGGCCCTGCTGCACATCGTCCTGCTGGTGGTGGCCCTGTTGCTGATGCCCATCACCCCCTCGGAGAGCTGGAAGGAGCATCTGGACGGCAACCCGACGGTGCGCGTGCTCCTGCTGCTCACCGCGAGCGTCGGCCTGCCCTATCTGGTGCTCTCCGCCACGGGCCCGCTCCTCCAGAGCTGGTTCGGCCAGGTGCGCCCCGGGGTTTCCCCCTACCGGCTCTACGCGCTGTCGAATGTCGGGTCGCTCCTCGCCCTGCTGTCCTTTCCGATCTACTTCGAACCCAATTTCACCCGGAAGACCATGGCGCTGCTCTGGATGGCGGGCTTGGCAGTCTTCGCCGTGGCCTGCTCGTGGTGCGCCCTGAAAATTTTCCGTCTGGCCTCGGCGGCCCCGGCCAGCCCGGGTGCGACTCCGGCGGACACGACCACGACCGCCCCGGTCCCCGAGCCGGAGCGGGAGGTCACCTGGGCGGACAAGTCCCTCTGGATCGGCCTCCCGGCCGTGGCCTCGATCCTCCTCGTTGCCACCACCAACAAGCTGACCCAGGAGGTGGCGGTGATCCCGTTCCTCTGGGTGCTGCCGCTGGCGCTCTACCTCATGAGCTTCATCGTGAGCTTTGACCACGAGCGCTGGTATGAGCGCGTGCCGTACTTTGGCATGACCATGCTCGGGGCCGGCGTCGTGGCGGAGCTGCTCATCGCCGGCGTGAACGCGCCGATCGTCCAGCAGGTGGCCGGTTACGGCGGGGCGATGTTCCTCGCCTGCATGCTTTGCCACGGCGAGCTCTTCCGCCTGCGGCCGGGCCCAAGGCACCTCACGGCCTACTACCTTTATATCGCGGCCGGCGGTGCGCTCGGCAGCTTTCTCGTGGCGATCGTGGCGCCCGCGGTCTTCAGCGACTACCGCGAGATCCAGATCGGCTGGTGGCTGGTGTCGGTCATGATCGTGATCCTCGCCGTGCGTGACAAGAGTGTCGGCGGCGTGGTCGCCTCCGGCCTGGCGATCCTTTCCCTCGCGGTCATCGTGCCCTGGCTGCGCTCGACCCAGAACCACGGGCTCCTGTTCAGCGACGAACTCGGCATCTACCTCAAGGATTTCTGGGTGCCGGCGGTCTTCCTCGCCGTGGTCCTCGTCGCGATGTTCTTCAATTTCAGCGAGCGCCGCTTCCGCTGGCGCTGGGCGATGATCATGGGCGGTTACCTCGGCGTGCTCGTGCTCGGCCTCGGCACGGTGCTCGTCTGGCAGATGACCAACTGGGACCGCGCCACCGCGATCCAGTCGTCGCGCAACTTCTACGGCGTGCTCAAGATCTACGACTACAACCCCTCGGAGCCGGCCAATCACTACAAGCTGCTCGTCAATGGCATCACCACCCACGGACTCCAGTTCATGTCCCCGACCCAGGCCCTCTGGCACACGACCTATTACGGGCCGAACAGCGGCATCGGCCGCGCCATCGACGTAGCCCCGGCCAACCGCGGCCGCCGCCTCGGGTTTGTCGGGCTCGGCGCGGGCACGCTCGCCTCCTTCGGCCGCGAGGGCGACAAGGTCCGCTTCTATGACATCAACCCGGCGGTCATCGACCTCGCGAAGTCGGTGTTCAGCTACGTGACGCGCACCCCGGCGAAGGTCGACATCATCCTCGGCGATGCGCGCCTCTCGATGGAGCGCGAGCTGGCCGCCGGAGAGCCCCAGCATTTCGACGTCCTCGCGCTCGACGCGTTCAGCAGCGATGCCATCCCCGTCCATCTCCTGACCCGCGAGGCCTTCGCCATTTATCTCAAGCACCTCGATCCCGACGGCATCATCGCCGTCCATATTTCCAACCGCTACCTCAACCTCCGCCCGGTGGTCGAGGGCCTCGCCCGCGAACTGGGCCTCGGCACCGTCACCGTCTCCGAGGACAATCTCAAGGAGGGCGAATGGTGGGTCTATCGCTCGACCTGGGTCCTGGTCTCGCGCAACCACACGCTGCTGACCAATCCGCGGGTGTTCGATGCGGCGGACACCGCCGATGAGGACGGCACGCGGGAGATCGTCTGGACCGACGACCACGCCAGCGTGTTCGAGATCCTGAAGTGAGCCCGCCAGCAGGCTCCGTTATTCGATCCGCCGCCTTCAGCGCCCCGCCACCGCGGCCTCGATCACCGCGCTCTCGGCCAGCGAGCGGATCCGGGCCACGCTCGGGGACTTGATCGGGATCTCGACCGTGGTCTCCCCGCGGGTGTCGGTGCCGGCCTGGTCGAGAGCGACCACCGCCAGCAGGGGCAGGGAATAATCGATATTGGAGCCGGCCTCGGTGACGCTGACGCGGATGTTCCAAAGCTCCTCGCCGCGCCCGCCGCGCACAAAATCGCGGGCGGACAGGCTGAGGAATTTTTCCTGGATCGGGCCGGAGTAGGCCTGCTGGATCGAGTTACCGATGCCATAGTCGACTTCGACGACATATTGGGGATCGGTGCGCTCCGGGGCCAGGAACTGACCCTTGCTCTCGAGGGCGGCGGTCACGGACGCGAGCGCGCGGGTGTGCGTGTTCGCCTCCTTGATCAGCGCGGGATTACGCACGGCGAGGATGAAGGAGGAACCGCGGGCGACGGACTTGGTGCTGGCGATGGCGTCGACGCGCACCGACTGCTTTACCGTGAACGCGGAACATCCGGCAAGCAGGGCGGCCAGCGGAATGACCGCGACGGCGACGAGCAGGGGGGGAATGAATCCTCGGTTCATGACAATGCTGTAACAGACGCAAGGGTACCCCTTTGAGATTTGCTTTGTCACGCCCCCAAGTGTTTCGATCTCGCAATAGTTGGCTGCAGTCATGACCGACTCTCCTTAACTGCACCCCCCAGGCAGCCCGCTAAGAACTCCCCGAAAAACCAATGAAATCCCTACGCAATTGTTTCGCGGCCTTTGCCGCTGTTAGCATCATGACGGCTTCCGTCCTCGCGGCTGCTGCTGCCAATCCGACCGGCTCCTGGTCCTTCCAGGTCGCCGCGGGTGGCCGTGGTGGCGCCGACGGTGCGCCTCCGCCGATGCAGGACATCACCATCTCGCTCAAGCTGGATGCCGGCAAGCTCACTGGCACGCAGACCTCTCCCGGTCGCGGCGGCGGCGAGCCGGTCACCGTTGATATCGCGAATGCGAAGATCGAGGGCGACGTCGTTTCCTTCGATATCGCTCAGGCGGCCGGCCGTGGTGGTCGTGGTGGTGGCGACCCCGCCGCTGCTCCGGCGACCCCGCCTCCCCCGACCTACATCAAGTTCACCGGGAAGCTCTCGGCTGACGGCAAGACGATCACCGGCACGCGCACGCCTCCGGGCCGCGGCGGCGCCGAGCCCGTCTCGACTCCGTGGGTTGCGACCAAGAAATAAGCTGATTCCCAGCTGATTCGAATTCAAAGCCGGAGGGATTTCCCTCCGGCTTTTTCGTGCCCCTTCAGGCCGCGGGTGGCTTGCCGTGGTGCGTGGCGTAGGACGCATACGCCGCCGTGTCGGCCAGCATGGCGTCGATCATGGCGGCAAGCGGCGCGGTGCTCACCAAGCCGGAGACCACCGCCTTGTCGCCGATCGCATCCTCAAGGATGAACGCCGGGCGCTGGTTGATGCGGTGGGCATGAAACTCGGCGGTACTGGCGGCCAACCGATCCTTCACCTGGGGGCTGCCGGCGAGTTCGCGCAGTGCCTTGGAATCGAGTTTGCCGGCGGCCGCGGCCACGGCGACCGCCTCGTCCAGGCGGGCCACCTTCCGGCCCTCGCGCATCGCGGCGTGGGCCAGCGCGTACCGGACCTCGTCGCCCGTGGCGCCCAGCTCCCGGGCGGCCTCGGCCACCAGGTTCGGCGTGCGGTAGACCTCGCGCGACCCGCTCTCGACCCAGCTCGACGAAAGCATGAAAGGGGAGCGCATCACCGTGCCGCTCCGCCGGTAAAACCAGTCGCACTGTTCCGGGGTTTCCGGGAAATCGCCCGGATTCATGAGCGCAATCTTCCAGTCGAAGGCCACGCGGCCCGTGTATCTCTGCTTCAGCTCCGCCCAGGCCGGCTCGGCCCAATAGCACCAGGAGGAAAAGATCTCGACGTAGTAGGTAACGCGCATGGGGCTACTTCTTCTTGTCGAACAGCCCCTTCACCGCCTCGCCAGCCTTCATCACGGCGTTGCCCGCGGCGGCCCCGGCGGTGGCGCCGGCCTGGCCGATCGCCTTGGTCGAGGCGGACACGATGGAGGAGGTGACATTCTTCATCACGACGAAGACCAGCTGGTCGGGCGTGATGCCGCCCTCCTTGGTGCCGAGGTCGGTGAGCACGAGGGGGGTAGTGGCATACTCAGGGCGGCGGCACCCACCCCGAGGGTCACTTTGCCGTTGCGCAGGGTGAACTTCTTCACCTCGAACTTCACCGGCTGGCCGCTCTGCGTGGTCGGCTGGGCGGCCTTGTCCTTGGAGCCGGTGGCATTCTCGATATTCTTCAGGAGGTCTCCGATGTTGCTGGCGACAATCTTGGTCTCATAGACGAACTCCGGCTGATCGATGATGACTTCCTCGATGACGATGCGATCCCCGAGGATCGAGAAGGGGGCAACATCGACGTGCACCTTGCCGAGGTAAAAGGCCTTTTCCGAGCTCCAGCCCGCCGGATTGCCCACGGTCAGGCCCGTGAGGGTGCCCGCGCCAGTCAGGGGGGAGATGCTGGCGCTCTCGAGCGTGACCTTGGTCCCCGTGACCTTCGGAGCAAAATTGTTGACCGCCGTCTTCACGATCGACCCGAGGAAAAGCTGGAGGACGAAGAAGGCGACGAGGGCAAGGGCGGCGAGCACACTGCCCGCGATAAGAAGTTTCTTTTTCATGGGGACCTAGGCTGTCGGGACCCGCAGGCTACGCCACTCCCGCCGTCCGGCAAGTGCGCGTCGCGTGCCATTTTGCTTGTCACGCCGCGCGCGGGAATGACGCTGGCGCGCAAACCGACCCATGGCGTCAAACTATACCGAAGCCAGCATCAAGACGCTGTCCTCGACGGAACACATCCGGCTCCGCCCGGGCATGTACATCGGCCGCCTCGGCAACGGGGCCCACGCCGAGGACGGCATCTACGTCCTCCTCAAGGAGACCATCGATAACTCGATCGACGAGTTCATGATGGGCACCGGCAAGAAGATCGAGATCGAGCTCCAGGAGCGCACCGTGCGCGTGCGCGACTACGGCCGGGGCATCCCGCTCGGCAAGCTCCTCGAGTGCGTCTCGATCATCAACACGGGCGCGAAGTACGACAGTGAGACCTTCCAGAAGGCGGTCGGCCTCAATGGCGTCGGCCAGAAGGCCGTCAACGCCCTCTCCAGTGAGTATCAGGCGCAGTCGGTCCGCGAGAACCAGACGAAGCTCGTCGAGTTCGGCCAGGGGAAGCTGAAGAAGGACCACAAGGTCGCCAAGTCCGAGGAGCGGAACGGCACGATCATCGCCTTCACTCCCGACGAGGTGCTCTTCGGGAAGGATTTCCGCTACCGCCCCGAGTTCATCGAGGACATGTTGTGGAACTACGCTTTCCTCAACCGGGGACTGACGCTCACGCTCAATGGCAAGCCCTTCAAGTCGGAGAACGGCCTGAAGGATCTCCTGCAGAAGAACCTCACCGGTGAGACGCTCTATCCGATCATTCACCTCGAAGGTGAGGACATCGAGATCGCGCTGACCCACGGGTCCCACTATGGCGAGGAGTACTACTCGTTCGTCAACGGCCAGCACACCACGATGGGCGGCACGCACCAGGCGGCCTTCCGCGAGGCGGTCGTCGAGACCCTGCGCAATTTCTACAAGAAGGACTTTGACGCCGCCGACGTCCGCCAGTCGATCGTCGCCGCCGTCGCGATCCGCGTGCAGGAGCCGGTCTTCGAGTCGCAGACCAAGACCAAGCTCGGGTCGTCCGATGTCGGCCCCAAGGGCCCCTCGGTCAAGGACTTCATCGGCACCTTCGTGCAGCAGAGCCTCGACGTCTACCTGCACAAGAACCCCGAGACCGCCGACGCCCTCCTGCGCCGGATCCAGGAGAGCGAGCACGAGCGCAAGGAACTCGCCGGCATTCGCAGCATCGCCCGCGAGCGCGCCAAGAAGGCCTCCCTCCACAACCGCAAGCTGCGCGACTGCCGCCTGCACCTCGGCGACAAGAACGAGCGCGCCGAGGTCTCCAGCCTCTTCATCGTCGAGGGCGACTCCGCCGCCGGCTCGCTGACCGCCTGCCGCGATGTGCAGACCCAGGCCGTCTTCGCCCTGAAGGGCAAACCGCTCAACACCTACGGGCTCTCGAAGAAGGTCATCTACGAGAACGAGGAATTCCACCTCCTCCAGTCCGCCCTCAACATCGAGGACGGCCTCGACGGCCTCCGCTACGGCAAGGTCGTCATCGCCACCGACGCCGATGTCGACGGCATGCACATCCGGCTCCTGCTGATCTCGTTCTTCCTGCAGTTCTTCCCCGACCTCATCGCCCGCGGCCACCTCCACATCCTCGACACGCCGCTCTTCCGCGTCCGCAACAAGAAGAAGACGATCTATTGCTACTCCGAGGCGGAGAAGCAGGCCGCCATCGGCGAGCTCGGCGCCAGCCATGAGATCACCCGCTTCAAGGGCCTCGGCGAGATCTCCGCCGGCGAGTTCAAGGACTTCATCGGCGAGAACATCCGCCTCGAACCCGTCTCGCTCAACCACCTGCACAACACCGACGAGCTGCTCGCCTTCTTCATGGGCAAGAACACACCCGAGCGGCAGGACTTCATCATCGACAACCTGAAGGTCGAAAAGGACCTGGTCGACACCAGCGCATGAAAACTGCCCGTTGTCCTTCATTCGGTAGGGCGGCGACCCCGCGACCGGCTCGGGGTCCTGAGCTTGCCGAATGGACTCCGCTCGCCGCCGGGCAGTCCACCGGCACTGACTCAACCCGTGGCAGGCACGGCGCGGACGGAGTCCTCGCCCTGCCGAAAACCGACCGATCGCCGGGTGAGGTCACCCGGCCTACAGTTGAGATCATGATGTAGTCCGGGTGCCCCCACCCGGAATTTCTCCCTCTTTCGCGAATGGCCAAGAAGAACACCCCGAAGAACTCCGACCAACCCGAGCTCCCGCTCGGCGATACCGGCGCGGACACCCCGGCCAAGGCCGCCAAGCCCGCGGAGCGCCCCGTGCCGAAGTGGGCCACGGCTCCCGCCGCCGAATCCGCCCTCCCGCCACCTCCCGCGGCGCCCAAGTCCAAGGGTAAGATCGGCCAGGATGAGGCGCCGCTCGCGAAGGCCTACCGCGGCTGGTTCCTCGAGTACGCCAGCTACGTCATTCTCGACCGCGCCGTCCCGCATCTCGACGACGGCCTCAAGCCCGTCCAGCGCCGCATTCTCCACACGCTGTGGGAAATGGACGACGGCCGCTTCCACAAGGTCGCCAACGTCGTCGGCGCCGCGATGCGCTACCACCCGCACGGCGACGCCTCGATCGGCGCCGCGCTCGTCGGCATGGGCCAGCGCGGTTTCCTCGTCGAGCCGCAGGGCAACTTCGGCAACCTCTATACCGGCGACGAGGCGGCCGCGCCCCGTTACATCGAGGCGCGCCTGACGCCGTTTGCGCGCGACGTCCTCTTCAACCCGAAGACCACCGTCTGGCAGCTCAGCTACGACGGCCGCAACCGCGAGCCCGTCACCCTCCCCGCCAAGTTCCCGCTCGTGCTGCTCGACGGCGCCGAGGGCATCGCGGTCGGCCTCTCGACCAAGATCCTCCCGCACAACTTCAACGACCTCTGCCGCGCCTCGATCAACCACCTCCAGGGAAAAACCTTCCGGATCTACCCGGATTTTCCGACGGCCGGCATCGCCGACTTCTCCGAGTACAACGACGGCGAGCGCGGCGGGAAGGTGAAGATCCGCGCCAAGATCGAGGTCCGCTCCAAGCAGATCCTCGCCATCACCGAGCTGCCCTTCGGCACCAACACCGAGACGCTGATCGAGTCGATCCTCGGCGCCAACGCCAAGGGCAAGATCAAGGTCAAGCACGTCGACGATAACACCGCCGACCAGGTCGAGATCCTCGTCCACCTTCCCGCGGGCGCCGACCCGGAGCAGATCATCCAGCAGCTCTACGTCTTCACCGGCTGCCAGCAGAACCTCTCGCCCGCGGCGTGCGTGATCGTGCGCGACACCAAGACCGGCCTCGACAAGCCGGAGTTCCTTGGCGTCCGCGAGATCCTCAAGCGCAGCGCCGACCGCACGGTCGCGCTCCTCAAGCAGGAGCTCGAGATCCGCCTCGGCGAGCTCGACCAGCAGTGGCATTGGGACTCGCTCGAGCGGATCTTCATCGAGGAGCGGATCTACCGGAACATCGAGAAATCGAAGACGTGGGAAAGCGTCCTGGCCGAGATCCATGCCGGGCTGAAACCCTTCCTCAAGCAGCTCCGCCGCGCCGTGACGGACGAGGATGTCGTCCGGCTCACCGAAATCCGCATCAAGCGCATCTCCGCCTACAATCGTTTCCAGGCCGAGGAGGCCATGAAGAAGATCGACGCCGAGATGAAGGAGGTGAAGGCGAACCTCAAAAACCTCACCGCCTACGCCATCCAGTGGTTCGAGACCCTCGCCGAAAAGTACGGCAAGGGCCACAAGCGCCGCACGACCTACGACGAGATCGAGCAGATCAACGCGTCGGAGGTGATCTCCGCCAACCAGCGCCTCTACGTCAACCGCGAGGAAGGCTTCATCGGCCTCAACTGGCGCCAGCACGAGTTTGTCACCGAGTGCACCATCCTCGACAGCGTGATGTGCCTCATGGCCGACGGCTCGCTCAAGGTCTCGAAGGTGGCCGACAAGAGTTTCATGGGGCGAGACATACTCCATTGCGCGGTCTTCCCGAAGGACGGCGACATCCACTTCTACACGATGGTCTACCAGGACGGGGAAAGCGGAAAGGCGTTCGCCAAGCGCTTCCAGATCGGCGGCCTCTCGCGCGACAAACTCTACCCGCTCGCGAAGGCCGAGGGCTCGCGCGTCGTCTTCCTCGAGGTCAGCAAGACCGAGAAGGAAATGCCGAAGAAGCTCTTCATCGCAATCGACGGCCGCAGCGGCGCCCGCGTCCGCGAACTTGAGTTCGACCTCACGCCCGTGCCCGTCAGCTCCCGCAGCGCGAAGGGCCTCACCGTGACCAAGTGGCCGGTGAAGGAAGTGAAGCGGGTGGATTGATTCATCCACCGTGGACGGTGGACAGTAGACGGTGGACGGACGGCAGGTATCGCGCGACGGCGCGGGTAGGGCTGGCCCGCCGGGCCGGCCGCGATTAAAAGGTCCGGCCGAACGAGCTGGAGTTGAAGTAGGTCCCCGCCCGATCAGGCGGCCCTCATGCTTACTTCTTCCACGGGGATAGGTTCGGATGTTTCTCGTCCAGCCAGGCCGCCACGATTTCGCGGAGCTGGAGGGCGAATCCACGCAGTTCCCTTGCGTCCTTGGGGCTGACCTTTCCAGCGGCATCGTACTCCAGGCCGTTGCGCTTGGCGCGGCAGGCATCGAGGTAGTCGGCGTCATCCTGGCGTTCCCGGCCCAGGATCAGAGGCAGGGCGGAGATGGTCCGGTGGTGGGCGTTGAGCTTGTCGGGTTTCCATCCCTCCGCGAGCAGGGCAATGGCGCAGAGCTGCAAGGCCGCGTTGTAGGCGATGTTGAACTGGCCGTCGGGCGACAGGCTGCGCTTCGAATCCTCAAGGTCGCGGTCCACGACGCCGAAGATCCCCGCGATCTGGGTGCGCGTCGGAACGTGCGCCTTGAGCCACCCGCCCTTGGACCAATCGAGCAAGCTCATCGGGACCTCCCTTCACGAAGAGCTTCGGTTTGGCGAGCATGTCCACGAGGAGCGGGTTTTTCGCGCGGCCCTTGCTGAACTCGATGGAGGTCATGGTCACCGGGTTGATCTCCCGGCCAAGGACCTGCCCGGCTGCGCGCAGGGCGGGCGCCAGCGTTCGCAGGCCGGCCTCGCCGATGACGAGCAGGTCCACGTCGCTCACCGCCTTGCCGGAACCGGATGCCAGGGAGCCGAAGACGAGCGCGAGATCGATCCCCTTCACCCCGGCCAGGGCGTCCGCCAGCACGTCGCGCAGGCCGGCGGTCTTGAGCACCAGCTGCTGGAGATCGACAAAGAGCGGGTGGCTGGCGTTGGCCCGGTAGTAGCGCCGGTTGCCGTCGCGCCGGCTCGTGACAAGATCGGCCGCGGAGAGCTTCTCCAGCTCCCCCTGCACCGTGCCCAGGCTCATCCGGCTCTGGCGCGTGAGATCGCGCAGATGCAGTTCGCGCGCCGGATCGGCAAACAGCAGGCGCAGCACCTCGGCGCGGACTTGGGGAAGGAGCACGGATAACAGGCTCATGATGTATGCTTAAACCATACGAACGACCGGTTAATCCTGTCAATCGTGCGCCGGGGCGGCAGTGCGCGAACCTCATGCCGGCAGGCATGCGGCCGGATCCTTTGGCGTCTCGAGTGCTGGCCTTGGGACATGAGGGGTGCATCAACCGGTAGAACGCAAAATTCACCCCCGATCTTTCACCCAATCGCCCATTGGGCCAAAATTTCCCGGATCGGTTGCACGCAGGGACCGCAGAGGCGGGAACGCTGATTTTCGCTAATCCATGCTGATCCGGAGTTTTCGCCCGCACCCATCTCCGATCTTCCATCTGCCAAAACAGTCCGCCCTCGGCCCTCCGCCCTCCGCCATCCGCCCTCTTCGCCTGACGCGTGCGTCAGGACGAACCAGCCATAGGCTCGGCGAAGGCTGGCCCGATCACCCGCCGCAGCCGCCCGATCAGGCGGCCCTCATTCCTCCGCCCCAGCTCATGCTCCCAGATCCTGAGCACCCGCCCCCCCGGGCCCGGAGCAACCGGCTTGCCCTGCGAAGCTTTCGAACGAAGCAGGGTCGCGCTCCCGGTTTCGGCCGATCTTCCTCCGCCAGAACGCGGCATTGGTCTTCGGCTGCGTGGCGTGCTTGGGGCGATCTTGATCGGAATCTAGGCTACGAGTCTTGGGCTTCGAGGAACGCCTTGTATCGGTGGTCGAGCAAAGAGCGGTCGGGCTGATGGCGACGTTCGCTCGGCAAATCGATCCTTTGTCCTTCGAGAGGACGCAGTACTTTTTCAAGTAGCGGACCGTCTTTTGTAGAACGCAGGAGAGAGCCCATGTGTACCCTGCATTCGGGATCAATTCCCATGAGGTTGGCGTCGAATGCCGCGTGATGGAACACGGACATGCAGATACCGTTGTTGACGGTGGGCACACCCTTTGCGTCCGCATCTGGCACGATATGGGCCGCGTGCAAAAGGCTTCCAATGGGCAAGCCACTCAAAGCGCAGCGGTAAGAGTAAGCTTCCAACACATTCGCTCTGAATCTCGCCTGATGAAGTCGAACTTTGGTGGAGCGAACCTCGTACTCTCGCTCTGGGTCGGACCCAAAACGTACTGGCGCCGCTAGATCGACCGCGTCTGGTGGTTGAAAGCCAAGAAGGGCTTCAAGTTTTGTTCGGTCAATACCCTCAACGTAGACCGGGAAGAAAACCTGGTAGGTCGCGTCGGAGACACCCGAAAAGTAGATTAGAGG